>JAITDE010000043.1 GCA_031282735.1 Oscillospiraceae bacterium
AGAAGAGCAAATCATACTCTTTCGGCGTGAGTTCCAGTCGTTTGCCGTCGATGGTCACAATCCGCGCAGTGCAATCAATGACTAGGGTATCAAAAACATACACCTCGTTTTGGCTGTCGGGCGGCGGGGTGTTTTTGCGGGCTGCACCCCGTGAGGCAAGCACGTTGATGCGAGCCAAAAGCTCTTTTGACGAAAAAGGCTTGGTCACATAATCCTCCGCACCCAAATCGAAGCCATAGAGCTTGTCGTACTCTTCGGCTCGCGCGGAAAGCATCAGGATGGGGATCTCTTTTTCTTTGCGAATCTCTTTGCAGGCGGTAAAACCATCCATGCGCGGCATCATGATATCAAGCACGATCACGTCATAATCATTTTCGCGGCAAAGGCGAACAGCTTCCATGCCGTCCCGCGCCTGTGTGACGGTGTGCCCCAAAAACGCGGCGTATTCCGCAAAGCCCTCACGGATGGCGTCCTCATCATCGACAAACAGTATTTTGTACATGTGATTTCCTCTCATAACCGTTACTAAACTAAGATATTTCAACTTGTCGGACGCAATCGCGCAACGAGCGTTCCTCTTTTTTTTAATTATACCGCCGCCCGCGTGAATTTGTCAAGGCTTTTTTGATGAACGTTATGATTCGCGTGATATAACGTCACGTTTTTAATCCAATAATTGCCATCCGCGCGAAGAAAAATGTCAATCAAAAAAATAGATCCGCCCAAAAATTGGAATTTGATAAATTCAACTCTTGTTTGAATCCTAAAGCATACAAAAAGCACTTCCATATTTTAAAAAAATGTGTTATGATTTCAACTGTAGTGAATGGTCGCGGAGGATTTCCGCCCTTGACTATCAAGACGTGAAAAGAGGTATCTCACATGGCAGCCAGAACACATGCTGGCGGAAGACCTGCGCCGACAATTCCCATCGATTATCCGGGTAATGTCGCCATCAATCCGCCGTCGTTTGAAGATATTTTTAACGGCAACTCAGTTGGCGGGCAACGTCCGCATCCGTATAACGAACAACCAGTGCCGGGAATGCGCACGATCGAAGAACTGACGGCGGATTTGTATGCGGAGTTGGACGAAGATATCGCGGCGAAACGCCAAGGCAAACAGTTTGTGACGGAATCCCCGCAAGAAAACAAAAAACCGCTGAACGATATCCAATTCGACGTGCGGCGAAGAGGGTACGACAGGTCGCAGGTCGCCGCTTACATCGACGACGTAACAGTCAGCTATAACAGGATTTGCCAGCAGAACGCCGAATTGCAAAAAAGAATCCAAACACTTGAAGCGGAAATTCATGCGCTTCGGGAAAGCACGGACATTGTGACGCACGCGCGCGAACTTGCCGACCACATCATCGCCGACGCCAACGCCGAAGCAAGCCGCATCACCAGAGGTCTTTACAGAGGGAGGTATGTTGGATAATGACGAAATTGATCGTTCCTGAGAACATCAATGAATTCAACCGCTATCACCTCTATAAGGAATGGCGAAAAGAGTTGAGAAGCGCGAACAAGCCCCGAAAAGGCGCACTTTGGAAGAACGCTCTGTTTTACTGCGTCTTGATCCTGATGGTGCTGATGGCGGTTTTCTTCGGCGGCAAAAGCGGCGCGAAACGCATCGGACCGTTTGCGTACAATACCGTACTCACAACTTCGATGCGCTCAGTCTATCCCAAAGGCTCATTGATTACATCATGGGCAATCAGCGAAAACGAAACGCTGAACGCGGGATTGGCGGACGGCACGGACATCGTTTTCATGAAAGACGACGAGTCCGTAGTCGTCCACAGAATCATTGAGATCATGGAAGATTATGAAGACACAGGCGTGAGGGCGTTCCGCACACAGGGGGTGGATAACAAGGCGCCCGACTCATGGATCACATATGAACCAAATGTCATCGGCAGGGTCACTTGGCACGTTCCTTATGTGGGCGAGGCGTTTTTGATCATTCAGGAAAACCCGCTTCTGTTTGGCGGCGCGGTAGGGATCATCTGCGCGGCGTTCATATGCTGGCAATATGTCTTCAAGAAAACAAAACCGACTGATACGAACGGCGAAAACACCGACGAAGAAGATATCATATTTTAGCAAACCCAATCTGAAAAAAAGATCGTTTCAAAATCAAAGTCGTTTAAAAAAGGAGAAACCACCTTGCATCACGACGCATATCGCAACAAATACGCCCGCAAAGTCAACTTAAAACCGCTTGTGCTGAGCATTATGGCGATTGTCGTTTTGATTGCCACAGTCGGCGTAGCACTGGCTTGGACAGACATGACGCAAGCCAAAACCAACAAATTCCATGGTAGCGTGGATGCCGACGTCACATTGCACGATGAATTCGACGGCGTTGATAAAGATGTTTTCGTTGAAAACTCCGGTACGGCGACCATCTTCGTGCGTGTGCGTTTGGATGAATACGCACAGTCCGGTGATCTCATTTTCGCCTCCGGCGCGAAGGTCAAGGACAAAACCACTTGGACTCCCCACACATACGATGGCGTAAGCATCACCGACTGCGGCAATGCGGACAACGGCAAATTCCATGAATACTACCGCTGGACAATGAACGGCGGCGAACGCGACTATACGCCGGGAACACCCGGCATGGTCTACACCGTATTGAGCGGAAGCGGCAAAGTTGACCGCACGGATCTTACAGGCGAGGGACACCACACGGCGGCGGCAAGCGCACCCGTGAAGCTGTCGGAGGCAATCGCCGCGCTCAACGCGGTTGAGCCCGACGCCGCACAACAGGGAATCATCACGGCGGTGAACGCCGGTGTTTGGTTGCTTGACGACACCGATACGGCGGAAAATGGCGGCGGTTGGGCTTATTGGAGCAAACCCCTGCTCCCCGAAACCGCAACCAACTTGCTGCTCACCAAAGTAGAGCTTCTGCAAGATTTTCCCGACGACTGGATTTATCGGATTGATGTGAAACTGCAAGCGGTCACGGCGAACGATTTTGCCAAATGGAACGCGGGCGACTGGTTCGGCTACCGCACCACGGCGGGCGCGGAAAGTCTGATTCACCTTTGGCAAACCCCGGCAGCCGGCTAACGGACGTTTATCATCACAGAACGGCCTCCATTTCGATTTTAAAGCAGACTTTTCGTAGACTTTCACGGAAACAGTGGTACCGCAAGAGAGGATTCCGCGGTAATACGCTATTTCCGCGGAAGTCTATTGACTTGATTGATGAAACACGGTATACTGATGTCGGACCGTTACTTGAAAGAAGGGCTTTTTTGCGCACGGAAACAGACGAACTCGGCACACGTGAACTGCCTGACGACGCACTTTACGGATTGCAAACACTGCGGGCGCGCGAAAACTTTGCACTCGGCGGCGAAGCCATGCCCTTGGATATCGTCCGCGCCATGGCGCAAATCAAACTGGCGGCGGCGCGCGCGCATCTTGCGGTCGGAGTCGAAAGGCGGGAGGTCTTTCAAGCAATCAGCAACGCTTGCGAACAGGTGATCGCGGGGGCGTGCGGCGATGCCTTTTTCACCCCCGCTCTGCAAGGCGGCGCGGGAACATCCGCACACATGAACGTCAACGAGGTGATCGCCAATTTGGCGTTGCAATCGCTCGGCAAACCCTGCGGACGTTATGATATCGTGCATCCTTTGGACGACGTTAACCGAGGGCAATCCACGAACGACGTCTTCCCGACGGCAATACGCATTGCGGCGATTTTGCGCCTGCGTGATTGCAGCGAGGCGTTCGCGCGCCTGCAAAACAGCCTCCAGCAAAAAGAAAACGCGTTCGGCGATATCCAAAAATGCGGACGCACGGAGTGGATGGATGCCGTTCCAATCACTTTAGGCAGTGCTTTCGGCGCTTTCGCGCAGGCCGTCGGGCGCGATCGCTGGCGGCTTTATAAAATGGAAGAACGTTTGCGGCAGATCAATCTGGGCGGCACGGCGGTCGGCAATGGGGATAACGCGTCGCGATTGTTCCGCCATCGCGTGGTCGAAGAACTGCGCCGCATTGCGGATATCGGGCTTGCCGCTGCGGAATACCCCATGGACATCACGCAAAACGCCGATGTTTTTGCGGAAGCTTCAGGGCTTTTGAAAGCCGCGGCGGTCAATTGGATGAAAATCTGCGGTGATTTACGCCGCATGCAATCGGGACCTCACGCGGGGCTTGGCGAAATCACGCTTGCCCCTCTGCAAAAAGGCAGCACCATCATGCCCGGCAAATACAATCCCGTAATCCCCGAAATGGCAATGCAAATCGCCATGCAAGTGATTGCAAACGACACGGCGATCACCCTCGCGGCAAGCAACGGCGAATTTGAATTGAACGCGTTCATGCCGCTCATTGCCGCGCGGTTGCTGCAAAGCCTGCGGTTGATGACGAACGGCGCGGAGTTGCTGCGCGAAAAGTGCGTGGATTCTATCGAGGCAAATCCCGCGCGATGCGCCGCGCTTTTGGAGGAATCCACGGCGTTTGCAACGCGCTATACGCCCGCGTTGGGCTATGATACGGTCGCGCGACTCGTGCAAACACACGCTACTGACGCTTCCGCGCTCGCCCAAGACCTCCGCCAAGCCCTTGCAGCGAAAACTGCGGAAAACGAAGCGCGTTGATTCCCTGCATATTTTTTTGCGGCGGTTGGGGCTGATTTTGCGACTGCGTCCTTTGCGGCGGCGCGGATCGGGTCGTCGCGCTCGCAATCGGCGATGCCTCACTGACACCGCTGTCGTGGTAGCTCTGTATACGGTAATCAAAACGCGTTTGCGGCGGCAATTCCTCATGCGTGAAATGGACGTCCGCCGTTGTGCCGACAATGCGGAATTCCTCCCCTGTCCGCCTCGCGCTGATCAGATAAGCGGCCGCGCCCTTTGCGTGACGCCAGTGCAGTTCGACGGTCGATGCTGTCACTGCGGCGACGCGCGGTTTGCATGGTGTTTCGGGCGCGGGCAATGGAGGATATGTCGATGCCTCCGCCATGGAACTCGGTGGGCTTGTGCGCCCATCGGTCATGGATTGCACAAAATAATAATATTTCGTTCCCGCGTGCGGAACGGTATCAATGTAGTGCGTTTCACTTGTTTCGCCCGCAAGCGCGTAGCAGCACCACGGCGTAAGGCTGCGGAACAATCGGAATGTTTGATTGCCGCCGTCTTCCCCCGGATGCCAACGCACCGCAATTTGCCTTGTCCCCTGCGGGATGGCCCGAACCATCGCGGGTGCGGCCGGCACGGCGGACTTGCCGTGGGTGATGTTCTGCGTTGCGGCGGGTTTTATCGGCGCGGAGACATCGGAGATTGGAATTGTTTCGCCGCTGTTTGCCGCCAAACGCGGCGCTGCCAACGGCGGCGTTTCTTGTTGAACGGGCATTGTAACATATGACGCGGCAGTGGGCGCGCTATATCCATCGGCGTTATGCGCCCGCACGGCGTAGGTATAGCTTGCGCCCGCCTCCACTTGCGTGTCTATGTAAGATGCCTCCTCCACCGACGCGAGCACTTTCAGATCGTTTGGATTTGAACCGCGCAGAACGAGATAACCGTCCGCCGCGCGCGACGCGCTCCAAAGCAAAGTGATTTTGTTTGGCTCAAACGCGTGCGCAAGCAAAAAACCGGGTGCTTCCGTGACACGCGGGGATTGACTGGATTTTTCCTTTGCGTCTTCCGACGGATATTGCATCTGATTGGACAATCGTTCCACACTCCTCCATGATGATACTACATACTATTATATGATATGATGATTCCGTGAAAATATCCTGCTTTTTCTGAAGAAAAGCGTCTGCGGCGATCGCCCGCTTTAAATTCGATCGTGCGAAAACGGTGATATTTTCATTGTTTTTTTACAATCCACCCCTTTACAAACGTGTATAAATTGCGTATAATAGAACATACGCGATTCGCTTGTTTTGCGTGCGGTTGCGTGTGCGAAAAAATAGTACTGCGTGGGAGGTTGATACGGCGTGCGTTACGAAAAGGAAGATTGTGCTGTTTGCGGCGTTACGTTTGCCGATCCCAACGAAGATATTGTGGTCTGCCCTGTTTGCGGCGCACCCATGCACCGCGCCTGCTGGCAAGCGAATCAATGCCCCCATAAGCACGAGCACGGCACATTTTTCTGGCATCCGACGCAAATCAGCGACGCCGAAAAAAGCGACGCGCAGTTGGGCGTTATCTGCGCAACGTGCGGCGCGAACAATCCAAAAGATACTACGGTTTGCGTCAATTGCCATAACAGCATCGAAACACGCCAAATCAGCGAGCGGGCGCATGACATGCGTCTGACACAGCAACCAACGCCCTACACACTGGACGGTCGCCCCTTGGATGCCGCCGACACCATCGACGGCGCAACGATCGCCGACATCGCCGCGCATATCCGAAGCCCGTTCGCGATTGCACAGCGGTATATCAAATCATTTGCCCAAAAAAGGACCTTTTCGTGGAATTGGGCGGCGTTTGTGTTCGGTCCGTATTGGTATTTTTATCGCAAGCTACTCAAACCGGGGCTTGTTTTTGCGGCGATTATTTTAATTTGCAGTCTCGCGTTCGCTCCTTGGGCCAACAATTTTTTGAGCGGCTATGAGACCTCCGCCGCACCCATCATGGCACAGATCAACGAAGCTTTTCAAGACAGCGAAACCACGGATGCTGTTTTGCGAACCCTTTTCGCGCAGTTGAACGCAAGCGTCGTCAAGTTGCTGCGCGCCAATCGGCTTTATCTGGCAATGGGTGCGCTCGTTTTTCTTTTGCAACACGTGGCGGCGGCGCTTTTTGCGGATACGCTCCTGCGCCGCAAGGTATGGTCGGATATCCGGCGATCCTATCGTTTTGAAAGCGATCTCCGGTTGGAGCGTCCGTCGCATGAACATAGCGATTTCCGCAAATATCTGCTTATGCGAAGCGGCGGCAGGAGCATGCTGGCGCCCATCGCCTATATGTGGATTAGCGCGTACTTGCCCGGCATGATCATCAGTCTGATTGAGTTGTTTGCACGGTGACTTGTTTTCACAAGAAAAAATCAAAAGAACTTTACCCGCGCACAAAATGTTCATAGAAATAGAAATAAGGAGATATGCCCATGCAGAAAGTCAAAAAAGCCATTATCCCCGCCGCGGGGCTAGGCACTCGCGTTTTGCCCGCATCCAAGGCAGTGCCGAAAGAAATGCTCAATATCGTCGATAAACCCGCCATTCAATATATTGTGGAAGAAGCCGTCGCGGCAGGAATCGAAGACATCTTAATCATCACCAACCGAGGGAAGGGCGTGATTGAGGATCACTTCGACCATGCCTACGAACTGGAACATCAGCTTGCCGGAAATTCCAAAAAAGCGGAGATTTTGGCACAGGTGCAGGCTGTCTCCGCGCTTGCCAATGTGTATTTTTTAAGGCAAAAAATCACAAAAGGATTGGGACATGCCGTGCTTTGCGGCAAATCGTTCATCGGCGACGAGCCGTTCGCGGTAATGTACGGCGACGACGTGATTATCGCGGAAGATCCCGTCGTGGCGCAGTTGATGCGCGTGAGCGAGGAATTCGGCACGGGTGTTGTGGGCGTGAACGAAGTTTCGCCAAAAGATATCGCCAAATATTGTTCGTTGGGCGTTGAACCCGTGCGGGAGCGCGTGATGCGCGTGACGGATATCGTCGAAAAACCAACGCCCGCGCAGGTGCTGTCGCTGTATTCAATTTTGGGGCGCGTGATTTTGCCGCCCGAAATCTTTAAAATGCTGGAAGACGGCTGCGGGAACACGCCTACCGGCGAGGAATATTATTTGACCGACGCTATGGCGGATCTGGGCAAACAAGGCAAAATGATGGCGGTTGATTTTATCGGCAAGCGTTACGACATGGGCAACAAATTGGGGATTTTGCAGGCGAATTGCGAAGTCGCCCTGCGGCATCCCGAAATCGGCGCGGATGCGCGGGCGTATTTGCTTGCTCTTGCGGCGACGCTCTGAGTGGAAAGGAGGGTTTATCATGGGTGATATTGGTGTGATGATCGTCGATATTTTAGAAATGATCGGACAAGGCATCGCCGACTTTTTTGCCGATGGTATCTGGCAAGGGCTGGCGGATCTGCTCAACACCATCGTCAGCGGCTTGGTGTGAGGATTTTTTTCCACACGCACGACAAATGGATATCACGCGGTTCACCGTCTGAATCAAGAAAGGAGTAAACAAAATGGACACAAACGAACTTTTTTCGGAAGTCATGGGCTTCATCCAGCCGATTGTTGATTGGATTCAAAACTTCATTGAAACCTACGTTTCGGGCGGATTTGAGATTATTTTGCAGGCTGTCAAAAATTTTGACAGCATCCAGAGTATTTTGGACATTTTCGGCGGTCTTGTTTAGTCGTCTTTGCGGTTAGCAAAATGCCCAAGCACGCAAAACTGCTTGGGCATTTTTGTTGCGAAGCCATGAACAGATTGCAACGTTTTGTGATAAAATTTCAAGATCGCCGCTTTGCCCTTTACTTTTTGTTTCGTATTTGATATACTACTCTAGGTATAGATTTGAAGGGATGCTGTTAGTGAACAAGCCAGTTATCATTACCGCCGATAGTTCCGCCGATCTGCCGCCCGAAATACGGGAGCGTTATGGAATACACATTTTTCCGCTCTATATCAATCTTGAAGGCAAGTTCTACAAAGATTGCGTCGATATTTTCCCGGCCGACATCTACGCGGCATATGACCAAAAACGTGTCATTCCAAAAACTGCCGCGCCGAGCATCGGGGAATACCAAGCGTTTTTTCAACAGTTCACCTCACAAGGGTTTGCGGTTGTACATATTTCTCTCGACCACCAATTGAGCAGTTGCTTCCGCATCGCTCTGCTGGCGGCGGAGGAGATGCGGGACGTATATCCTGTGGACAGCATGAATTTTTGCGTGGGGCAGGGGATGCTTACCTGCAAAGCGGCGAAGTTGCGCGACGCGGGCCTTGCCGCAGACGAAATCGCCGTGGATCTGACGGTGCAACGCGAAAAAATCAGATCGTATTATTTGGCGGATTCGTTGGAATTCATCAAAAAAGGCGGGCGTTGCAGTGCAATCCAGGCGTTCGGCGCGAATTTGCTGGGCATCCGCCCGAGCATCGTGGTCGACGGTAGCAACGGCGACCTGATCGTCGGCAAAAAGTACCGCAACAAGCGTCCTGTGGTGCAGGAGACGTTCATCCGCGACGCGATTGCGGCGGTGCGGACAAATTTGGACACATCGATGATGGTCATTTCGGCGCACACGCCCGACATGCTTCCCGCGCAATACGAACCGCTCGACGCGATCGTGAAAGCGGAAATGCCCGAAGTGTCCGAAATTGCAACGGGAACGCTTGGTTGCGTCATCACATCTCACGTTGGCAAGCAATGCCTTGCCGTGATTGCAATGGAAAAATAACGCCGGGGGGCGAATGCTCGCTTCGTGCCGTTGTTTTTGACCTATACACAAAAAGAGAGGTAACGAAGCATGAAACAAGTGATTTTAACATCCGACAGTCCCGCGGATTTTCCGCAAGGACTCAATGCGCGTCTCAAAATCCGGACGATTCCGCTCTATGTCAATTTGCAGGGGCGCAGTCTGCGCGACGGCATCGAAGTGACACCCGCCGAAATCTTTGCGCTCTACGATCAGCAAAACGTCATCCCGACAACTTCCGCCATCCCTGTGGGCGATTATAAGTTTTTTTTCGCCGAACTGTTGGAAGACGGCAAAAATGAGATTGTGCATTTTTGCATCGGCGGGCAACTTTCTTCTTCCTATCAAAACGCGGTCACTGCCGCAAAAGAGTTTGAGGGTGTGTATGTCATTGACAGCGAGAGCATGTCGGTTGGCATCACGCTTGAGTTGATCCACGCGGCCGCACAGCGCGACGCGGGCTTGGACGCCGCGAGTCTTGCCGAAGACGCGCTGAAATACCGCAGGTTGGTGCGCATCACCGCGTTGCTGGGATCGCCGACTTACATGAAAAAAAGCGGACGCTGTTCCGCTGTTTCGGCGTTGGGCGCGAATTTGCTCAACATTCGCCCTGTGATTGGTATGTCCGAAGGCAAGTTGAGTTCTTTGAAAAAATTGCGCGGGAAGCCGGCGGACGTGCAAATGCAATATTTGGCGGGCTTGCTTGAAAATCCGGATAAATTTGACACGCGCGCGGCATTTTTGTATCACACAGGCGTAACGCCCGACGAATTTCAAGCGCAAATCAAATTTGTGGAGAGCAAAGGCATTTTTGAAAAACTCTACACAGGTCACGCCGGATCAATCACGTGCACGCATGTGGGCGATAAGGCGACAATTTTTGCGTATTTGGTTCAACAGTGAACTGCGCACCCGCATATCAAATCAATCATTCTCAATGAACAAATCCCAATTATCAATTTTTGGAGTGATCAACATGGCGCAGTCTGTTCACCTTATTGGCAACGCACACCTTGACCCCATTTGGCTTTGGCGCTGGCAGGAGGGCTGTAACGAGGCAATGCAGACTTTCCGCAGCGCGCTCGATCGCATGAAGGAATTTCCCGGTTACGTTTTCACTTGCTCCTCCGCCGCTTATTATGAGTGGGCGGAACAAATTGATCCCGCGATGTTTGCTGAAATCACGGAGGCCGTGAAAGCGGGTCGCTGGATTCCCGTCAATGGTTGGTGGGTACAGCCTGACTGCAATATGCCGTCGGGCGAAAGTTTTGCTCGCCAAGCACTCTATAGCCAATTGTATTATTATAAAAAATTCGGGCGCATCTGCAACACGGGCTATAACGTCGATTCTTTCGGTCATAACGCGATGTTGCCGCAATTGCTACGCCAAGCCCGCATGACGGGTTATGTGATGATGCGTCCCGGCACGGGCGAAAATCCAAATATTCCTCAAAACGCCTTTTGGTGGGAATCCCCGGATGGATCGCGTGTGCTCAATTTCCGTATTCCAACGGGCTACGGCTGTGACGATCCGCGGGACATTGATCAGCGGGCTGATTTTTTGTTACAGCGCGGCGAAGAGACCGGACACGGCTTCATGCTGTTTTACGGTGTCGGCAATCACGGCGGAGGTCCGACCAAACAGTTGCTGACGCATATTGAAGAGAAAATGAAGCAGGACGGCTTCGAGACACTGCAATATTCGTCTCCTGATGATTATTTTGCGGAAATGTGCCAAACGCCGCTCAATCTGCCTGTGTGGAAAGACGACATGCAACACCACGCCAGCGGCTGTTACAGCGCGACTTCGCTGGTGAAACAACTCAACCGACGTGCGGAGCAGGAGCTTTATTTTGCCGAAGCGTTCGACACGGCGCAATCTTTGGCGTTCGGCATGCCCGCCGCAACCGACAAGCTGCGCGAAGCTTGGAAAGACGTCGCTTTCAACCAGTTCCACGATATTATGTGCGGTTGTTCCGTCATGGAAGCCTACGACGACGTACGCGACACAATGGGACATGCCTGCACAATCGCGATGCGCACGGCGAATCAAGCGCTGATCCGCTTGAGCCGTTCCATCGACACTTGGATCGACGGTGTCGCCGAGCCAACGAGCGAAGTGCGTCACAAAGGCATCCCAAAGAATTTTCCGCGCCCGATCGTGGTGTTCAACGCGCTTTCATTCGATCGCGAAATCCCCGTGCTGACGGATGAAGGTTCCACCCTTGTGCTCGACCGCGAGAACAAGCCCGTGTTGTTCCAAAACGTCTACGCCTCCCGTTTTGATACCCCAACGGCGACGGATACGCTCTTTTTGGCAAGAGTGCCCGCCATGGGCTACGCGCTCTATTGGCTCTATTGCAACCGCGACAACGAAGCGCCCGAACAGAAAAGCGCGGTCACGGGCGGCATGGAGGACAATTGTCCGTTCATCCAAAACGAATCCCTGCGCGCGGTATTCTGCTCCGTAACGGGTGCGATCAAAACACTGATCGACCGCAAAACAGGACGCATTATCACAGGCGAAAAGCAATTTGCCGTGCCGACTGTCATCAATGATATCGCCGCCGACACATGGGCGCACGGTATTTTTGAGTTTCATGACATCAAAGGTGTGATGCGTTTGGAACGCATCGAACTGGTTGAAACGGGTCCTGTCCGCGCGCTAGTGCGCACGACGCACAGTTTTGAGGGCAGCACGTTGCAGCAGGAATTCTCGCTGTCGGCAGGTCAAAAAATCGTGCGGGTTGCGTGCAAGGCTATTTGGAAAACGCCGTTCACCATGCTCAAAATCGCGTTGCCGCAGGATGGCACAGATCCCATTTCGACCTATGAAATTCCCAACGGCTATATCAAGCGTCCCGCCAACGGCGAGGAAGAACCCGGTCTCAACTGGGCGGATTGCACGGTGACAGACGCGAACGGCGTGCGCCATGGTGTCGCTGTGATGAGCGACTCCAAATACAGTTACGATTGCCCCGCAACGGAATTGCGCTTGACCGCCCTGCGCAACGTCATTTTTGCCGACCACAACGCCACGCGCCCCGACCGCGCGTTCAACTTCACGGACGAGGGTTTGCAACGTTTTGTCTATGCCATTTATCCGCACGAGGGCGAAGCGGAGCAGAGCGACGTTACCCGCGAGGCACTTTCGCTCAACAATGCGCCGCATGTCGTGCAGGAGAGTTATCACGCGGGCAAGCGGGAGCAAATGGGGAGTTTCCTGCAAATTGATGTCCCCAATGTGATTGCGACCGCCTATAAGCTTGCCGAAGACGGATCGGGCGACGTGATTTTGCGTGTTTATGAAACAAAAGGATTGGAATACACCCATGCCGCCATCATAATGCCGCAGATAGACGCCGCGTTCTGGGCGGATTTCGGCAAATTTGAGATTAAGACATTCCGCGTGAACAAAGACGGCAAGGCCACGCAGGTTGACTTTTTGGAAGGCATGGTTTAAAGAAATATGAAAATCCTCATCACGGGCGCGGCTGGATTCATCGGCAGCAACCATGTTTATTGGTCGCTGGAACAGCATCCCGAAGACACCTTGGTTCTGCTGGACGCACTGACATACGCGGGAAATATCCACACGCTCAAACCCGCGCTTGCGCAGCCGAACGTCACGTTTGTGCACGGTGATATCACAGATCGCACCTTGGTCTTCGATTTGTTTGCCAAGGAACGCTTTGACGCCATACTCCATTTTGCCGCCGAAAGCTTCGTGGATCGATCCATTACACACCCGGGTGTCTTTTTGCAAACCAACGTATTGGGTACGCAGGTTTTACTGGATGCCGCCCGCGCGCATGGGAATGTGCGTTTTCATCAGATTTCCACCGATGAAGTTTACGGCGATTTGCCGCTGGATCGACCCGATCTGTTTTTCACGGAGCAAACCAATCTGCGCACGTCAAGCCCATATTCGGCATCGAAAGCGGCGGCGGATCTGCTGGCGCAGGCATATTGCCATACCTACAACTTGCCTGTGACGATTTCGCGCTGTTCCAACAATTACGGGCGGTTTCAGTTCCCCGAAAAATTGATCCCGCTCATGATCACCAAAGCGCTTGCGAACGATGCGTTGCCTGTTTACGGCGCGGGCGCGAACATCCGCGATTGGTTGCACGTGGACGATCATTGCCGCGCGATCGACTTGATTTTACGCAACGGCACATGCGGAGAGGTCTATAACATCGGCGGACACAACGAACGAGACAATTTGACGGTTGTCAAAACCATTTTGTCGCTTCTCGGCAAGCCTGAATCGCTGATTACATTCGTCACCGATCGCGCGGGCCACGACCGCAGATATGGGATTGATCCGCGAAAAATCCACCAAACGCTCGGTTGGTTGCCAACCGTCACGTTTGAAGACGGCATCGCCGCAACCGTGCAATGGTATGTCGACAATCCCGATTGGTGGCGGATGATTTTGGACGGGACATATCGCTCATACTGATTTTGATAACGCAAGCCCGCAGACATTTTCTGCGGGCTTCATTTTTTTGAGTTAGTCCAATTTATGGCTGTTGCTTCTTGCGCAGTTTGAGCAAAACACCGCAAACGGCGGCGACGAGAATGCCCGCGACAATGGCCTCAGGCACACCGTTCGTGCCGACAACACCCAAAATAAATTTGAACAAAAGCGAAACATCCATCGCTTTCACCGTCGCGTATTGCTTGCCGAAGAACAGATAAATCCCGCTCATAACAAAAACGGTATTGGTCAGCGAACCCAAAACGCCCGCGCAAGCAAGCGGCAAAATACTGCCGCCCCTGTTTTTGACAATGCGGCGCAAACTGATGAAAACATAATACGCGACAATGCCAATCAAAATCCTTGGCACAAAACAGACGATCAAACTGAGAAAATTGCCCTCCATGCCATCGATGCTGTAAAAGGGCGAAAACACAAAGGAGGTTAGCCCCGGGCGGACAGTGTTCGTGTAAAGGCTTGTCAGCCCGAAGAAAAAGCCGAGGAACGCGCCGATTTTGGGTCCGAGCAGGATTGCGCCGATCATCACGGGAATATGCATGAGCGTTGCGTTGACAGGTCCCAGCGGGATGTAGCCCAAAAATGGCAAGAGCGTCATCACGACCATGATTGCGACGAGCAACGCCGTGAATGCCAGGGTTTGCGTGGATTGACGGTTCAACTGTTTCATCTGTATTTCCTCCTGTTACTGTTCCCGCAAGGGGATACAGTACAATATGCGGCGACACGCCATATGCAGTATAATCAATTTGATTGCGTTTGTCAATTGACAACTTGCCGCAACTGTGCCAACAACAAACAACCGCTTCGCGGCGTCATGTTTCATCCGCAAAAAATTCCGCGGGTTTGCATTGTCGCGCGAAGCGGCGAAAGTTCTTTTGCTTCTTTTCTTTCAAGAAAAGAAGCAAGAAAAGAAGCAAGAAAAGAAGAACACTTACTCCGCCGAAAAAGGTAGCAACGCCACGTGCCGGGCGCGTTTGATGGCGACGGTCAGCATCCGCTGATGCTTGGCGCATGTGCTGGTCATGCGGCGCGGCAAAATCTTGGCGCGTTCCGAAATATATTTGTTCAAACGAATCACATCTTTGTAATCGATATGATCCACATGATCCACGCAAAAAGAGCAAACCTTGCGGCGCGATTTGCGTTGACGGCGATCGTTGTGTTCATAACCGTTATCGCGCGATCCGCGATTTTCATATGCCATGGATATTCCATCCTTTCAACATGTATTTGTATTTTTTGATTTGCGTTGTTTCGTCCCAACCGTTCAGAAGGGGAGATCGCCATCATCGGCGATTTCTTCAAAGTCCGAAGAATTTCCCGTGGAGAACGACGGCGCGGGCTGTGCGCGTTCAAACGACGGCGGCGCGTCTGGCGGAGGCGGGGCGTCGAAACGTCCCGTGCCTGATTCCGCTTTGCTGCCCGTAAAACTCACGCGATTGGCGACAATTTCAACCGCCTCGCGTTTGTTGCCGTTTTTGTCCTCGTAATTGCGCGTTTGAATGGATCCTTCAACGGCAATCATGCTGCCTTTTTTGAAATATTTTGCAACAAACTCGGCGGTCTGTCTCCACGCGACGACGCGGATAAAATCCGCTTGGGTCGAACCGTCGTTGCTTTTGAAACCACGGTCGACCGCAACGGTGAACGAACAAACCGATAGCCCGCTTTGCGTGCTTTTGAGTTCGGGATCAAAGGTAAGTCTACCCATGATCACAGCGACATTGAGCATTTACCGGCCTCCAATCGTGTTATTTGCCTTCGTGACGGATGACGAGTGTGCGTAACACACCGTCGGATATACCGGCGATGCGTTGGAATTCCAGCGGGAATTCAGGTTCAGCCGAAAAATAGTAAAGCATGTAGTAGCCTTCGGTCTCTTTTTTGATCGGGTACTTCAAAAGACGCCGACCCCACTCTTTGACCTCGGCGACGGTGCCGTTTTGCTCAATCAGCGTTTGAAAACGTTCTTTGAGCGCGGCAAGGGCTTCTTCGCCGTTTTTGAGCGAAAAGACGACCATAGCTTCGTAATTTTGTGCTGCCATTGTGTTACCTCCTTATGGACTATGTCCGCAGTGATGATTTCTGCGGCAAGGATGTCGATGCGCAAAAGGGCACATCGATGCGGCTGCGCTGACCCGCGCCGCACGCCAATCAGTATAGCATATTTTTTTTTGAATTGCAAGCACATTTGCATCATTTGTAAAAAGAATTATGTCCTCGTGTTTGATTTTATCATAAAAGTAAAAAAGTACAAAAATCAGCTTGCATTTGTCTGAAAAATGTGCGATAATGTTTGCAGTTAACACAAGGGGAGTGATTGTATCAGTCAGCCAGCTGTAGCTACGGGTCTACCGACCAACAGGCGGTATGTGCCGCCCAAAGAAACCTTGGCGTTCGTGCTGTTCGACGTCGCCGCAACCGTCAACATCAGCGGATCGAACAGCGAATTTGTGAATCGCATTCTCAATATCGACATGGGTCTGCAAGCCGCCATCCGTCCAATCACCTTGGCTTGGGATGTTTTCAACGATTTGTTCGTGGCGTCTTTCGTCGACCGTACGCGCACCCGCTTCGGCAAATTCCGGCCCTACATGATCGCCTACCCGATCTATGGTATCCCTGTGTCTATGCTTTACTACATACTGCCCTACCTTTTTTTAGGCACGGACGCAATGTCGCTCTCAAAACTTGCTACATACGCGTTGGTGGGGATGTTCAACGACTTGACGGGCACGATCAGTGAAATGGTGCGCACGGGGATGATCGCCACCATCACGCCAAGCCCGCAGGAACGAATATCACTGATTACAAAAGCAAATTTTTTCAGCATGTTCGGCGAAGAACTGCCGCAACAGATATTCAAAATTGTTTTGGATGTGGTCGCGCGGCAAACGGACAAATACACGCGCGCGGCAATCACCAACCGCATGCGTCCGCTGTTTTCGGGTTTCGGCGTGGGATGCATCGCGCTGAGCGGCGCGTTTTCGCTGTATTTTGCGATTGTCGCCCGCGAAAGGGTCTTTGGCGCGGAGGGCGCGACGCGAAAACTGCCCGGTTTCCGCGAAACCATACAATCGCTCCTGCGCAACCGCCCGCAGATGATGCTCACGCTTGCCGAGATTTTGGGCGCGTTCGGCTTGCGCAATCAGATGTCGCTTTATACGGATTCCATTCTCAATTTCCGCAATTTCGGGTTTGTGATGGGTATTCCCGGCTCACCTGTCAGCTACATTAGCTACTCCTACGTGCCCAAATTGCGCGCGGCTTTTTCCACAAAGGCGCTTTGGGTCTTGACGGCGCACATGGACGACGTGATGCGGATACCGATATTTTTCGCTGGGCTGATGGGCAAAAACTTCCTCAAGCTCAAACCGATGCTCGCGATTTTCTGCGTGCAAAACACCATCAGCATGTTCTTTTATGGATCTAGAAAGGTTATCCCTGAGGAAATACGCAACGAGTGCATCGACTACGGCGAGTGGAAAAACGGATTCCGTTCCGAGGGCATGACGGGTGCGTTGCGCGGTTTGCCGAAAAAAGTGACAACGGGCATCAGCGACACCATCACATCCGCGGTGATGAAGATGATCGGCTACAATACGGGCGACGACTTCAACGCGCAAAGCGAAAGCGTCGCGAAAGGCGTGTTCGCCATGAGCACCTTGTTGCCCTCTTTGTTCGGTCTGCTCGGCATTATCCCCAAGTTGATTTACAACATCGACCAAAAGACGCGCACGCAAATGTATGATGATCTGCGCGAACGCCGCGCGGCAGTCGCCGCCGAAATGCAGTCGGGCAGCAGCGATCGCCAGTTGCCGGATGCCGGAGACTAAAGACTGGACGCAAACGCAAATTACAGCGTGAAATTTTTTACCGCGGCTGTCAAAACGTCAGTCGCGGTCATCCTGTTATGAATAAGGGATTACGTATATGTTATCTTATTAGGAATAAGTATATATTTTTTTATTCTTTATACTGTATCATATGCGAGGCAGTGCGTTGCGTGCATGAATTTGTTGCGCGATGGCGGAAAATATCAAAAAAAACTTGCGTATTTTCCCGCAACGTGTTATGATATAGGCAATCAATCTTGAAAGTAGGTTTCGAAGGGGCGTTTTTCATGAAAAAAAGAACAATCGCTTTGTTGCTTTGCGTGTTTTTGCTGGTCGGCACCTCTGCGGTTTACGCGGGAAGCAATGCGGATGATCCTGCGCAGACCATTTCGCAAGGAAATTTGAGCGGAGTCAATCCCGCGCAAAGCGTGTCGGGGCAAGCGCACACCGTGTCGGGGCAAGCGCAGACCGTGTCGGGGCAAGCGCAGACCGATATGACAAGGCGGCAATCCAGTCAACCGATCACCACGCAAACGGCGGCATCCGTCTCAACGAGGTTGACTTCCAGTTCGGCTTCTTCGATTTTCACAAGAACCAAATGGGAGGTCGACGTCACGGGGATTGTTCCGCCGGTGGGAACGACGCTTACGCGGGCTTGGCGGATCAATCAAGGCGGAATAAAAGCCGAAGCGTTGCGTTTGCTTGTCGGCAAGGAGCGCGAGGTTCGCGGCACGAGCGGGAGCGTGGTTTCCGCGAAGGTTCAGCCCGCCATGACGCTGGTGCAAATCGAGTGCCGGCCGGATCAAATCCATTCCCAATCCGCACAACAGCTCATGGGTACTGAGGGCGGTGCGTATGTGGAGAATATGGCGAAAAAAGCAGGTGCTCTCATTGCGCTGAGCGGCGCGTATTTCAGCGAACTTGGCACGGATAAATTGAGTTTTACCGTTCCCGCGCCGATGGTGCGCGAGGGCAAAGTGGTCGCCACAGGCGCGGCTGAGGATCTCTCTTTGAACATCTATGACAACGGCGATTGGCGTTATGAAACCATCAACGCGGGCAATGTCGGCGGAGCAATCGCGCGCGGCTTGAACTTCAACGAGGTGGACATGATGGTGCCTTTGTTGGATGGGGTAGTAACTTGGAAATGGCACGACGTTGGTGATGAGCCGTATGTGTTTTTGGCGCGGGTTGATTCCACGCATTATCTGATTGCGGTTGGTGAATTTTTATCACGCGACACAATGCTGAGCATTCTGATTGACTGCGGCGCGAAAACGGCCGTGGAACTCAACGGCGGCAATTCGGCATATCTTTACATGCAGGGCGTTGGCAACGCGGTTCATCCGAATGCCGCGACGGCTACGCTCAGAAATTTAAACAAACTCAAGTTGATGGATCACGAGCAGCACTATATGCTTGGTATTTTCAATGGTTACGGTCAGGGCGGACCGGAAAACGCCATTGATTTCATCTATTTTAAATAGCCCGGATCGTGCCGCGGGGTATTTCGGCAAAACGGAATCCGTTGCCGATCGGCACACACAAAACAATCCGAAAGGAATATCCATGCTCCAATTTGAAGAATTGCGCTTAACCCTGCTCGCGGAGCGCGAAAAATTGCAGGGATTGCGCGAAGCGTTCGGGATAGATGCCATGCGGGCGGAAATTCAAACGCTTGATGAACAAGCGGCACAGCCCGCGTTTTGGGACGACCTGAAACAATCGCAGGCGGTGCTTCAAAAAAGCGCGAAGCTCAAAGCGCGTATCGCGCAATACGAACGCCTTGCCGCGCACTTTGAAGACGCGCTCACCATGATTGAACTCGCCGACGAAGAAGAGGCCGAAGAGCTTTTCGGCGAATGCAAAGAGAGCGTCGAGGCGTTCAAAGCGTCTTTGGAGGCAATCACACTTTCCACCCTGCTGACGGGCGAATATGACGCGAACAGCGCGACCATCACATTCCACGCGGGCGCGGGCGGCACCGAGGCGCAGGATTGGAACGAAATGCTTGTGCGCATGTATCAGCGTTGGGCGGAACGCCATGGCTTCACGTGCAAGCTGGTGGATTGGCTTGACGGCGAGGAAGCGGGGTTAAAATCCGCCGAATTGCTGATTGAGGGTGAAAACGCCTACGGATTTTTGCGCAGTGAAAACGGTGTGCACCGCTTGGTGCGCTGTTCTCCCTACGATTCTTCGGGACGGCGTCATACCTCGTTTGCGTCCCTGCAAGTGATGCCCGTGCTTGCCGACGACAGCGATGTGGAAATCAATCCAGACGACATCAAAATGGATGTGTTCCGCGCAAGCGGAGCGGGCGGACAGAAAGTCAACAAAACGTCGTCCGCCGTGCGGTTGACGCACATTCCAACCGGAATTGTGACGACTTGTCAAGTTGAGCGCAGTCAACACCAAAACCGCGAAGTTGCGTTGCGCATGCTCAAATCGGAGCTTGTGCACATCAAAGAAGTGCAGCATTTGGAGCGCATTGAGGATATCAAGGGCGTACAGATGGAGATCGGTTGGGGCAGTCAGATCCGTTCCTACGTTTTTATGCCCTACACGATGGCGAAAGATCACCGCACGGGGTACGAGAACGGGAACATTCCCGCCGTGATGGACGGTGATCTTGACGGGTTTATCAATGCCTATCTCAAGATGCAAGCGACGCAATAGGGGCGCCTGCGGCGAATATACGTCAGTCGGCAAGTGACAGCGCGAAGCGGATGAAGTTCTTTTGATTTTTTTCTTTCAAGAAAAGAATAAGACTGAAAAAGGAAAAAAACATGAAACGTGCGTTTGATTTGACAGTGAGCGCGTTTGCGTTGATGGTGAGTGCACCATTGTTCGGCGCGATCGCCCTTGCCGTGTTCTTGGACGACGGCAGCCCCGTTATCTTTGAGCAGAAACGTGTGGGGCGCGGCAATCAGCTGTTCAAAATCCGAAAATTCCGCACCATGCGCAATGGCATGAGGAGCGCGCCGTCGCGCGAAACGGCGGGCAAGGATTGCTACACGCGCATCGGACGTTTTTTGCGGCGCATGAGTTTGGATGAACTGCCGCAGTTGGTGAACATTTTTGAAGGCACGATGAGTTTCGTCGGTCCGCGCCCGTTGATTCCCGAAGAGAACGCAATCCGTCAATTGCGCGAAGAAGCGGGCGTTTATGCGGTCTTGCCCGGGCTGACAGGCTGGGCGCAGGTGAATGGACGCGCAAAATGCAGCGACACCGAAAAGGTCGCGCTTGATGCGGAATACATCAAGAACCAATCGATGCCGCTGGATATCAAAATATTGTTTAAAACCGTTTTGCAGGTTTTAACGCGCAAGGACGTGGAATGAATCAGTGCGCCGCGAGATACTCCTCCAAACAAAGCCCGTTCGCGTGTATCACCGTTGCGGCTTCCACGCCAACGTAGCGCCAGTGCCATGGCTCATAGGATATTTTAGTGATGAGTTTTTTGTTTTTCGGGTAGCGCAATATAAAGCCATATTCGTGTGCGTGCGCCTGCAACCACTTGAATTCGGGCGTGGTTTCGAAGGTTTCCACCGCGCCCCAAACGCCTGGGCTTGTGATGTCCATGGCAAGCCCCGCTTCATGCTCGCTGCATCCGGGCGGCAAAATGACCTCCGCCGCCAAATTGACGGCCTGTGCGTGGCTGTAGCCTTTCGCTTCGTATTGCGCGATTTTGTTGTTGAAATTTGTTTCCTGTGTGCTGGTGCGGCGGTAGCCGGAATAAGGGATCAGTTCCGCGCCGTCTTTCCGCGCCGCCTTATACATTTTTTCATACATGGGCGCGACACGCACGTCCAATTCGCGGTTTTCGGGATAAACATTCTTGATGCAAACCGCCGTTTCGGGACTGTAGCCTATTGGGAGCGCATAATCACGGTTGACCAAAAGCAAATACCATTCTTTTGCGTTGACTGCCGCGATCGCAGGTTGGATGCCCGGAAAATCATAGCCGTAGATTGCGGTTTTTGAGGCGGATACCGTGTTTTTTTGCGTGGTATTGCTGGTTTTTGCGGCGGTCGTCTGCGCCGGGGCTTGGGTTTGGGTTTTTGTTTTTTGGCCTGTTGCATTGTTCGCCCAATACTCCGTCGGGGCGTGCGAAGGGACAGTGGTGCCCGTGGTACTCACGTCGCTTGGCAGTTTTCCGTTTTTGTAGGCGGTATACAACCCGATACCGGCGACCACGACCAAGACAAGCACTGCGATGTTGCCAACTTTGAGCAATTTTTTCATATATGATAACGCCTCATTTCTTATATTATATATATTGTAACGATTTTTGGGGTGTTTGTCAAGGCGCGATAACATCGTTTCACCAAAGATGCTGGAACGCTGTGATATACTTTGGGAGGTTTGACATATGACGGCAAGAGAACATATCGCGGGTTACGAATCCAAGGTGCGTGAGTACACGAATTTTGCAACGCGGGGGATCAAAAACGTGATCAAAGCCTGCGGACCGCGCGAGTGCGGCAGCGAAGCCGAACGCAAGGCGCAGGAAATGATGGCAAAAGAACTGGAAAACGTATGCGACAGCGTCACGCTGGAATCGTTCAAAACCGCGCCGCACGCTTTTTTGGGATGGGTCAATTTGGCGTTTTGGACGTTTTTTGGTGCGGCAATCGCGTTTTTCTTTGGTTACGCACTGATCAGTCTTGTTTTGCTCTTGGCGATTTTGGCGGTGATTGTGCTTGAATTTTTGATGTATAAAGAGGCGCTCGACGTTATCTATCCCAAAAAGCAATCGCAAAATGTCGTCGGCATCCGCAAACCCGAGGGCGAAGTCAAACGCCGTTTGGTGCTCTGCGGGCATGCCGACAGCGCGTATGAATGGCACTACACCTATTGGGGCGATAAATATTTCGGTACGGTCAAGCTCCTTGTGGCTGTGATTGCTTTGGGCGTTTGCATTTTGTTTGTCGGCATCGCGTTTTCGATTGCCGCGCTTGCCAAAGAGGGATTGTTCAGCGGCGTGTGGACGCTCGGTGAACGGTATGGCGCAATGCAAGTGCTCTCCTATATTTTCTGCGCCCTGTGCGTGCCGCTGGCATCCGTGCTGTTTTTCAAAAGCTGGAAGCATCTTGTGGACGGCGCGAACGACAACTTGTCGGGCTGTTTTACGGCAATGGCGGTTGCGAAATTGCTCGGCGACCAGAAATTGCGCCTGAAAAACACGGAACTCGTCGTGGTTTGCAGCGGTGGGGAGGAGTGCGGTCTGCGCGGAGCGAAAGCGTTCGCAAAAGCCCATGCCGCGGAATATACTGACGTTGAAACGGCGTTCATTTCGCTGGACACCATGCGCGATTTTGAGCATATGACCATCTATCACCGCGACATGACAGGCACGGTCAAATTGGACGATGCCGTGTGCGCGCTTGTCCGCGCGGGCGGCAAAACGGCGGGTTACGATTTGCCCTATTCGATTGTTTTCTTCGGTTCAAGCGACGGCGCGGCGGCACAGCAAGCGGGAATCCGCACAGCCGCTTTTGCCGCAATGGATCCCGCACCAGCTGCATACTATCACACGCGCTTGGATACCGCCGATAATCTCGACCCCAAAACCTTGGAAGCCAGCATCGACATCATGCTTGAGGTCACTTATCAATTCGACACAACAGGTCTCGCACCGTTTGAGGGCGCGGTCGTCAAAACGGGCGGTTGATTTGTTCACTCAAAATTTGTTTGCAAAAGGGGATTTTTTTATGACCATCACCAAGAAACTCATTTGCGCATTGCTTGCCGCCGTTTTGCTGTTTTCGTTTGCCGGATGTTCTCTCACGGCGGAGGAAGAGGAACCCGTGCAGGTGACAGAGCCGGTTCTCACGGCGAAAACGCCTTTGCCGTCGGATCAGGACGCGGCGGCGTATTTCGCAAAATTGCTTGCGCTTGTGAACACGGACGCGCGGAGCTATCATTGGGATTTCAGCATCGCTGTCGACGACGTTCAAACAGAAAACGAACCGCTTGCCGCCGTGGCGGGAACAATCAAAAAATTGGCGCAGAATGCCGCCAAAACGTCGGGCGATTGGAATAATCTGCAACCGGAGGGCGAAGCGTTGCCTATGTTTGCGGCGCAGATATCCGATCATCCGTTTTCGGAGATCACAGTGCGCACGGCGTTGAATCTCACTCTGGAAAGCAAAATCAAGGAGTTGAAAAAAGATGCCGCGGAGGGACGCAAAGAAGAACTCAAAAACGCGGACGACGCGGCTTTTAGAAATGCCGCGCTCAACGCGCTGGGTGAGGAAACCGTGACGGAACAGGCGAAAATCTATCAAATCAATGCCGTGTTTGCGCCGGCGGCACTCGCGGAATGGGAGCAAGCGGTTTGGCCAGCGTTCGATCAAGAGGCGTTCGACGCTGAACTGAAGAAAGCGGATGCCTACCTTTCTGTGAAGTCCCACAAAATAATTCCGCAGGATATGACCGTTTTTGCGCAGGTTGATAACGAAACGGATTATCTCAGCAAGCTGGAACTGAAAGCGCATTATCAAATCAGCGCGGTGGTTGTTGGCGAAGGCGCGTTCGCGGACGCGGGCGAAATCCCATTGACGTTCACGCTGGAAAAAACATACAACTGTTCGTTTGATTTTTCAAAAGAGATACCAAGTGACGAGGTAACGGACGAATGAGCAAAGTGGCTCGCGCAATTTGCCGCATCGGCACGGCATTGATTGCCCTCATGGTTGTGCCGAACATGATTTGGAACACCTTGGTTTATATGGTGATCGACCCTGGTTTGGGCGAGGAATCGCCCGCGCTGTGGGGCGAAGAACTGAGTTTGTCCTATCTCTATCAACTGTTCGGTCCGAACGGTCCGTTTCACGGTGCAATCCAAGCGCCGGAAGGCGGATTTTCATCCGATTTATTTTTGTTGCTGCGTCCCGCGCTTGTCAGTTTCACGCTGATTGCGCTTGCGGTGCTGGTGCTGTTGGCAATTGCCGTGATCGCCATTGTCAGTAACAAACGCAAGGTGATACTCATTCTTGCGGCCTGCGGTTTTCCGCTGATGGGGGCGGCGAACTTGGCGTTCGGCGTGTTTGCCAACAAGGTGCTTGCGCCCGAATTTAATCTGCTCAATCTGCTGGGTACGGGCACGTTAACGGGTATTTTGGGCATGTTTGTCGATCCTCAAGTGGTCGTCATGGATCTTTCCAGAGGGGTTTCGACGCTCATTCTGCTGTTTGGGCTGATTTTGCTTTGGATTGGCGCGTTTGAACTCACAAAACCGAAAAAGGAAAAAAAGTAGATTGTTTTTTGTGCAATATGCGCTATTGTTATTCGCGAGGAATTGTGATATAATCGAATGGATGGGAAGAAGCGTTTACATATTGAGAAAGAAGCATTGGAGGTTGTTATCATGAAGACAAGAAAAATCATGAGCGTTCTGCTGGCAATGGCGATTGTTTTTGCATCGGTCGGTGTTCTGTCGGCAAGTGCGCTCGACAACGGATTTGAACTGACCGTGACGGGCACGGGTTGGGAGTACAAAGAGGTTAGTTACACCTTGCCCGAGGACATCGACGTGACGGAGGTCGCCTACGATTGGCTTGTGACCAACTCGAAAGGCGCGACTCTGCCGCTAACAAACAAGGCACTTGGTTTAACATCGCTGATGGATTCTGCCGCAAACACACTGGTTTTGGTTGTTCAGCCGGGCGATGTGAACAACTACGACAAGCTCAGCGTGACGCTCACGGCGAACGGCGCGATCAGCGAAACAGTTTCTTTCTGGTTGGTGGACGACACCGCTTTTGTTGCCGCCCTTGCCGAAACCAAGGAACTTGCCGCCAACAAAAACGACCGCTACAGCGAGGATTTTATTGAGTCCGTCAACGAGGCGATTACAGCGGCCGAGGAGATTTATGCCAAGCCTGATGTGACGCCCGATGCCGTCGCCGCCGCGATCGCGGCACTTGAAGCGGCCAGAAGCGAAAAGGTTTATGCCTTGACCGGCATTGACTTTTTAGACGATTTTTTGGTTGATTATGTCGCCGATTTTTGGTCTTGCATTGATAAAATCGCCGCGCCATTTGCGATTTTTGAGAGCGACTTCTGGGCAAGCATCCAAACGCTGATCAGCAAAGTGATTGCCGCGTTTTTTACATTTGATTATTGAGATCACGACTTACTTTTTCTGAAGAAAAAGTAAGCAAAAAGACTTTTGCCGCTTCGCGCGATCATTTTTAGACTGATTTATATTTGCTCAGTCTAAAAACAGGCGCGCGAAGCGTGAAAAAGTTCTTTTGCTTCTTTTCTTTCAAGAAAAGAAGCGGGTGTTCGCCGCAGGCGCGTAACCGGAGGAATATTTCAGCATGTGAGGTGAATCAATTGGTTTTCAGTAGTGCAATCTTTTTGTTCGCGTTTTTGCCTCTGTGCCTGATTGGCTATGCGGTTGTGCCAAAACTCAAAAAAGCGAAGCATCCGCTGGTGCTCAAAAATGTGTTTTTGCTTGCGGCATCGCTGTTTTTTTATGCGTGGGGCGAACCGCGCTTCGTGCTTGTGATGATCGCCTCCATTTTGCTCAACTACGCCTTTGCGCTGCGCATCGACCGTGTGCGCGAGAACGCGAAACGCGCAAAACTCGTGTTGACCGCTGCGATTGTGCTCAACTTCGGTCTGCTATTCGTGTTCAAATACATGGGCTTTGCGCAATATAACGTGGAGCGGCTGTTCGGTGTCAATTTGGGATTGCCCAGTTTGGCGTTGCCGATTGGTATTTCGTTCTTCACGTTCCAAGCCATGAGCTACGTGATTGACGTCTACCGGCAAAAAGGCGAGGTGCAAACGAATCCAATCAACGTAGCGCTTTACATCGCGCTGTTCCCGCAATTGATCGCCGGACCAATCGTGCGTTATGAAACCGTCGCGCGCGAAATCCAAACCCGCACCATCACGCTTGCCGATGTCGATGCCGGTGCGCGGCGGTTCATTTACGGACTGGCGAAAAAGCTGTTGCTCGCCAACCATTTTGCCGAGATTGCCGACATGGTTTTTGCTCGCGCCGATTTGACAGGCTTGGGCAGTCTCACCGTTTGGCTTTCGGCGATTGCCTACATGATGCAGATATACTTCGATTTTTCGGGTTATTCTGACATGGCGATCGGTTTGGGGCGGATGTTCGGTTTCCATTTCGACGAAAACTTTAACTACCCCTATGCCGCGAGTTCCATCACCGATTTTTGGCGGCGTTGGCATATTTCGCTGAGCACTTGGTTTCGTGATTATGTTTATTTTCCCATGGGCGGTTCGCGCGTCAAATCACGAGTCGGATTGATTTTTAATTTGTTTGTGGTTTGGAGTTTGACGGGCGCATGGCACGGCGCAAACTGGACGTTTTTTGCGTGGGGATTGTATTATTTTGTGCTGTTGGTCGCCGAAAAAATGCTGAGGATTCCCGAACGCCTGAAGGTGGCGAAACATGCTTGGTTGCGCGGGATTTATCACGCGGTGACCCTCGTGTTCGTGCTTGTCGGCTGGGTCCTTTTCCGCGACACTTCGTGGACGCGCGTTCTCACCTACCTCAAAACAATGTTTGTGCCGATGGGACAGCCCTTTTGGGATTGGGACGCGTCGTTCATGCTACGCACCGTGCCGTTCATGATTGTGGGTTGTGTGGCGGCGGTTTTGGGCGCAAAGGTGCAAAAATACGCCGACAAACTCCGCGCGCGCACCTCCGTCAATATTTTGGAATACATCGCGCTGTTCCTGCTGTTTTTTCTTAGTCTCTGCGCTGCACTTGGCAGCACGAATAATCCGTTCATTTATTTCAATTTCTGATGGGTATGATCATGATGAAAGCATCTCAAAAAATAGTCGCCGTCGTGTTTATCTCGCTTATTTCGGCTATGATTTTGGTTCCGCTCGCACTGTTCAAAACAGGGTATTTGGTGCTGGAAAGCGAAAATCGAAAAGCTGCATATTATCATGAAGTTAGCAACGAAGGCTTCAAGGGGTTTGAAACGTATTTTTCCGATCGCTTGGGATTTCGTTCAAGTTTGATTCGTGTGTATGCCGTTTTGCACCACGCCGCATTGGAAAGCATTGGAAACAGGGATGTATTTCTCGCCAAAAATGGCTGGATGTTTCTCACGGCAGAGTTCAATCTCGAAATCGCGCGGGGCGGCTACCCGCTGTCGAACGCGCAAGCGGAAGAAAATGCGCTGGCTGAGCGCGTGATTGCGGATTATTATGCCAAGCGCGGCACGGCGTTTTTTGCGACAATCACGCCGAGCAAAGCGGCGATTTATTCAGAATATATTGATGAGAACATAGATCCGCAGAGCCTATCGACACCTGCGGATCGTCAACTGGAAGCTTACAGAGCGGCCGGCGTTCAGGCAATCAATGTCAAACCAAGACTGCTTGCGCAACGGGACACAGAGCTTTCGTTCCAGCAGTATGACGCGCATTGGACGCAGTATGGCGCGTATTTGGCGTATTGTGAGCTTTTGTCGCACATTATGCCTGATTCCGATCCGATTACAATTACAAAGTGGAAACACGAAGGAACAAGTCAATGCGATATGGCGAATCAGGTGATGAGATTGGGTTACACCGAGATGATACCGATCGCGTCGTATCAGTTCCACGCAAAGCAGGTGAAATCGGGCGCGTTTTATGATGCGTTGCAAGCCCAAGTGGATGCCGACAATGCGCGGCTTAAGTCGGAACGAAAGTCCGACGAAAGGAAAACTATAATTTCTGCGGTTTATGAAAATCCCGATGCCGTGGGCGGAACTTTGCTTGTGTACGGCGACAGCATGTGGTTCACAGCACGCGGGTTACCGCGGTTTTTTGCGGAACACTTCAAGCGTGTGGTCGTGATCACATTGCGCCCCGCGATATCGCCCGGTGTTGATGATTTGGTCAAGCCCGACGTCGTGATACACAGCCACACGGAGCGATTTTGCAAAAACGGCGAGGCAATTCGGGCGACGCGGCTTTTGGGATAAAACGCGCCCTGCTTTTCCCGAGAAAAAGCAAAAAAAGATTTTTATCGCTTCGCGCAATTATCCATTATCTATCAGCCATTCGCATTGTGGTGTTGTTATGAAAGTATTGTTGCGCTTATATCTCAGTTTCTTCAAAATCGGTTTGCTGACGTTTGGCGGCGGACTTTCGATGCTACCCATGCTTGAGCGGGAAGTTATTGTGCGCCGCGCGTGGGTCACAAAACAGGATGTTTTGGATTACTACGCCGTAGGGCAATGCACGCCCGGTGTCATCGCGGTTGACGTCGCCGCGTTCGTGGGCTACAAAGTTAAAAAAGCGGTCGGCACGGTCACCGCCGCGTTGGCCGTGGTCACGCCGGGACTCTGCGCGGTTTTGTTGCTGGCAACTGTGTTTCAACTCGCCGCAAAATATGAGATCGTGCAATCGGCGTTTGCCGGCATACGCGTGGCGACTTGCGCGTTGCTGACGGCTTCGGTCGTCAAAATCCTGCGCGAGAGCGTGCGCAATTGGTGGCAGATTGCCATCGCGGTTGTTTCGTTTGCGCTTGTCGCCGTGCTGGGCGCAAACCCCATGTGGGTGGTGCTCGGCGCGGGATTGTTTGGGGTTGTGCGAATGAAAATCAGAGTTTAATTCCATGAAAGTTTAATCAAGAAAGAAGATTTCACCATGATTTTACAAGGCAATGTTCACAAGTATTCCGACAACGTCGACACCGATGTGATTATCCCCGCGCGTTATTTGAACTCCTCCAATCCCGCCGATTTGGCGCTGCATTGCATGGAGGACATTGATGCCGCCTTTGTCGCCAATGTGCGCAAAGGGGATATCATCGTTGCTCGCCAAAACTTTGGGTGCGGATCTTCGCGTGAGCACGCGCCGCTGGCTATTCAGGCCTCGGGGGTGTCGCTTGTGATTGCGTGCAGTTTTGCGCGGATTTTTTACCGCAACGCGCTCAATATCGGCTTGCCCATTTTGGAGTGTCCGCAAGCGGATGAAATCAAAGCGGGCGACGAACTGCGCGTGAATCTTGACACGGGATTGATTGAAAATCTCACGCAAAATACGCGATACCAGGCCGAGGCGTTCCCGCCGTTCCTGCAAAACATCATTGCGCAGGGCGGTTTGATGAACACCATCGCGGCATCGGCGAAATAGATCTATGTCGCTTTTTGATCGGTTGACGCAATACACCGCACAGGATGTGATGCCTTTCCATATGCCGGGGCACAAGCGCAACACCGCAATGCTGGACGGCGCGTTGCCGTTTGCTTTGGATATTACCGAAATTGACGGCTTTGACAATTTGCAGAACCCAACGGGTATTTTGCGGGATTTGTCGCGCCGCGCGGCGGATTTATGGGGTAGCCGGGCGGCGTATATTTCAGTCAACGGCAGCACGGGAGCGATTTTGGCGGGCATTCGCGCCATGACAAAGCCCAATGACACTGTGCTTGTCGCCCGAAACTGCCATATGTCGGTGTTCCACGCGTTGGAACTGTGTTTTTTGCGCCCTGTTTTGCTTGAACCCGAATGGAACGGCGATTTTGGGATCTATGACGCAATCACGCAGGAGACTTTCGACGCAACCCTTGCATCCGCGCCGCAGGCGGTGCTGGCAATTGTGACATCCCCCACCTATGAGGGGGTTGAAACACGGATACGATCGAATATCCCGTTGCTGATCGATGCCGCGCATGGTGCGCATTTGCCGTTGCCGAACGGCGATATCGTGGTGCATAGCCTGCACAAAACGCTTCCCGCTCTCACCCAAACGGCGTTACTGCACGTCTGCTCGAATAAAATCGACATGCGTAAACTCGAACATCAGCTACGTGTTTTTCAAACGAGCAGTCCGTCCTATATACTCATGGCATCTATCGACCGATGTGTTGCACTGCTGGAGCAAAGAAAACAAGAGCTTTTTGCCGCCTGGGCGAGCCGTCTCGACGTTTTTTACGCAAACGCCGCGCATTGGACGAGCTTGCGCCTGTTCGCCGCGCCGCACGACCGCTCAAAATTGCTCATAGCCTGTGCGGACGCAAACGCGCTTGCCGCACACCTCCGTGCCGCCGCGCTTGAACCTGAATATGCCCATGGGCAGCTTGTGTTGCTCATGACATCACCTTGCGACACGTTGGACATGATGCGCAAGCTCACCGAGGTCCTGAACGATTTTGACGCAAAAAAATCTTCTTTCGTAAAAATAAAAAAAACGCAAAAACCGCCCGCCGCTCTCTTGCGGCAATTTCCTGCCGAGGCAATACACGCGCCGCACGAAACCATTTTGATCAACGACGCCATCGGTCGTGTCAGTGCGAAATACGCTTGGCTTTATCCGCCGGGTGCGCCTGTGCTTTTGCCGGGGCAAGAGATTACGTCGGATTTGGCGGCGTTTTTGCACAATCATGGCGCGGCTTTGCATGGGGATCGCCCCTTTCCGCAGGTCGATGTGCTTTGCTGAAATGAGAAAAGGCATATATATTGCCAAAATATGCCTAGTTTTGCGCGTTAAAGCACCATATATTGTGCATCCGAACGCAATTTCTTGTTTTTTTCGGTCAAAGCTGTAGACAAACCGGCAAAAATGAGGTATAATCACTATGTCAGGGTCTGTATGATTCATCTCATATTCGGAATCCAACTCAGGAGGTTTTTGACATGGAACAAGATTTCCCTTTTCGTCCTCGCGGCAAGCATGGGTTTGACCGTGATGATGTCATCAATTATATTTCGCAGGCGCAACAACGTTGCAACGAGCATTTGGCACATTTGGAGGAGCTTGAACAAGCGCGTCAGGCATGGTTTCAGCAAGCCAAAACGCTGGAGCGCGAAAAAGCGACCCTTGTCGCCAAAAACCGCGAGTTGGAGGAGCGTTTGTCCCGCCAGCCGCTGATTGGCGCGGCGGATACCGACGAATGCGCGGGGCAAGCGGTTGAGTTGGCGGCGTTGCAGTCCCACTGCGCGGCGTTGCAGGAGCAACTGCAAACCGAACGTGAACGGCGCATGCGGGTCGAAGCTTTGCGTGACGGCGTACTCGATCCCTTTGAAGCCCCCGCCGTGTTTGTCGCGCAGGATCGCACAGCCGAAATTGATGCCTTGAACGCGCGTCTCGCCCAAGCGCAAGAGGATGCCCAGCAAGCGCTTGATAAAGTGACGGAAGTGGAGCACGAAAACATCGCGCTTGTGAACCAGTTGCGCGCATTGAGCGAAACATATCAATCCCAAACCGAAGACGAGTTGCTTCGCGCGCAAGGCGAACTTGCGTCGCTGACGGGGCGTTTGCAGGTGTTGGAAGCGCAGTCGACCGCACAGTTGGAGCAGATCGCCGTGCTGGAGCGGGGAAAAACCATTTTGCTCGGCGAAAAAACCGCGTTGCAGGAGCAAGTTCAGCAACAGCAGGCCAAACAGCGGGAACAAGATGCGACGATTCAGGAAATCACCGCGCAAATCGTCGCGTTCGGATCGTCGATACAAGAGCGCGATATCCTTCAGCAAAAACTCGCGGAGCAAGAAACCGCCGCGCATCGTGAAGTCGCCGCGTTGCAGGGGGAAGCAAATCTCCTCAGGGAGCGCGTATCGCAATTGGAGCAGAAGCTAAGCGAACAAAGCGTGGAAAGCGCGAAGACATCCGTCGCAAAATCCAAGGCAGTCGCCGAAGTCCTTTTGCAAACCAGCTTGCGTGACTCCCAGCATATTGACGAAATCACTAGCCAGCACATTAGCCGCGTCAGCGACGCGACCGCCTCGCTTGTGGAACAACTTTCCACGCTCACCCGCACTTTTGGCGATATGACCGATTCCATCCGCCACGATCTCGCAAGCTTCCAGCGCGGCTTGACCAAAGCACAGCGCGGCACAGGAAAAAAAGATACCCTTGCCGACAGCTTGCGTTCCCTTGTGGACGAGCACAATCGCTTTGTTTCGCAAATCACCGATCAAGTGATTGTCGCCGAGCTTGCCGCCGATGAAGATCTTCCCGCGCCTTTGTTGTCCATGCCGCCGCAGTCGCCGCCCGGTTTGGCGTATGCCGAAGAACTGGAAGGCAAAATTGCGGATGATCTGCTGAATGTGAGCGAACCTGAGATGTAAACGAGCGGTACGCTTCTTTTCTTGAAAGAAAAGAAGCAAAAGAACTTTTTCCCGCTTCGCACTGTTATTTTCAGACTGAGCAAATACACATCAGTCTAAAAATGATCGCGCGAAGCGGGAAAAGTCTTTTTGCTTACTTTTTCTTCAGAAAAAGTAAGTCAGAAAAAGGAAGTTAGCCCTGGGTTTGCGGCTCAAGAACGGTGTAATACGGCGACGACGCGCTGATTGAAAACTGTGCGCCGCCGTTTTCAAACTTCAAATCTCCGCCCGATTCCGAAACGAAATACACGTTTGAGCCGCATTGATTTTGCACCAGCGTCTTTGCAACGGAATTCAAAATCTGCGTTACGTATTTTTTGGCGTTTGTTTCTTTGTAATCCGCTTTTTGATCCGCCGGCACACTATTGAAGATGCTCGCGTCGGATTTGAAACTGATCGCAACGGTGTCCGCCGCAGTATATTTGATTTCCGCCGTGTCCAAATTCCAGCCCGTCTCCTCCGCCAAAATCGAAAGAATAGATGCCGCGCTGCCATCGCCTGATGTGTATGGCACCGTTTTTTCTTTGCCATCCTGTCCGATGATCAGATTACCCGAGGCGACGGTGGATTCCGGCGCGGTGAGCGTGTGCTCAATCGGACGCGTGGTCGGACGTTCGGTTATGATCGGATCGTCTTCGCCGCCGCATGCGCTCAGTAGTGAAATTCCCGCAACCAATACCAGCAACGCGCTCACAAGAACAATGATTTTTTTCAATTGTAATCCCTCACTTTTTTTCATCTTTCTGTTATTATACTATTATACAAACGCGCCATTCATATTGCAAGCGGATGACGCGCTTTTTGCGGGATTCTCCCGTGCTTTATGGCACAAAAGTAAAAAATATCCTAAAACAGTAAAAAAAACGCTCCTAAAACGCCGAAAATTGGAAGCATTTCAACACGCTTCGTAAGCATTCAATACCGCGATTTGCTCTTGCTTTCTTGTTTTTCTTTCGGGAATTTCATCAGGGACACCAATGCAGATTCCAATCATAAAAACATAGTCCTTTGGGATATCCAACGCGGCACGCCACTTCGTTCCCGCGGCGATATCCGCGAAAAGCGCGCCGACACTCGCAACAATACACGTGCCAAGCCCCAATGACTGCGCCGCAACGGCGATATTTTGCACCATAATTCCCGCATCCATGAGGCTGTCGCCCTCCGCGAAGAGAAAAGCAAACGCGGGCGCGTTATGATAAAACGGATTTTTGTCGCTGCGCGTGTGGACAGGCGTGTTCCAACCCACAATGTTTTTAAAATCCACCTGCATTTGGGCGAGGATATCGGCGTTTTGCAAAAACCGCGCGTGGATCGGCTGGCTGTTCCTGCCGCTCGGTGCTTGTAGTGCCGCCGCCGCAAGGGTATCCAGCTGCTCCCGTGTCAACAGAATATCCTTGTATTCGCGCACGCTTTGCCGTGCAAGGATGTGCTTGATTGTCTCGTTCACGTGCTTGCCTCCTTCAATACGGTCGTGAGTTTTTGCAGACCCTCCGTCAGTTGCGGATTGGTCGGCGTGGAAAAATTCAAACGGATCGCGTTGATGGGGTCGCTTGCCTCCACGGCAAATGCCGATCCGGGCACGACAGCAACGCTTTTTTTTGCGGCGCGTTGTACGATATCGATCATGCCGATCTGCCGCGGCAAATCGCACCACAAAAACAATCCACCCGCGGGACGATTATAGCAAAGAAATCCCGCGTCAACCGCTTCTTGCAATCCCGCGCACATCAAATCGCGTTTTGCGCGATAGATATCACGAATCTTGGCGATATGCGCGGCGATATCGCAGGTTTTCATCCATTCATGCACAAGCAATTGCGAAAACATCGACGAATGCACGTCGCTTGCCTGCTTGCCGACTGTCATTTTTGCAATCAAAGGCTTCGGCGCAAGGGCATAACCGACACGGATGCCCGGCGCGAGAATCTTTGAAAGGGAACCCGCATAGAGCACAATACCGTCTTTGTCAAGCGATTTAACGCTGGGTATGGCATCCCCTTCATAACGCAAGTCGCCATAGGGGTTATCCTCCAAAATGAGTACGCCGTATTGCAGCGCGAGCGCATACAGGCGTTTGCGCTTTGTGAGACTCATCGTCGCGCCGGACGGATTTTGATAATTTGGGATTGTGTAGATGAAACGTACATTTTTTTCGCCGCGCAGGATGTCTTCCAGCACATCAATATCCATGCCGTCGCTTTGCATGGGCACGCCGCGCAAACGCACACCGTAGGAGCGGAACGTGTTCAGCGAGCCGATGAACGACGGGCTTTCGCTGATCACCACATCCCCTTCGTTACAGAGCACTTTTGTGGCAAGATCCATCACCTGCTGTGCGCCGGACGTAATGATCAAATCGTCCGTCGACGCGGCGATGTCCAGACGTGCCAACAACAAATCGCGCAGGGGCTGATAGCCCTCCGTCACACCGTATTGCAGACAATCAATGGGTCGTTCTTCCAGCAACCGCGCGGAAATGGCACGAACGTCGTCCACCGGAAACGCTTCCGGCGCGGGATTTCCCGCCGCCAGAGGAATAAACCCAGGCTGTGAAGTCGCTTTTAAAATCTCACGGATTGCGGACGGTGCAAGCGACGCAACCTTATTGGATAGCAGATAGTTCATGTTGCTCACCTCATGAAAAAATAATTTGCCAGTTTCTCTCTCTTGTCTAACGCTTTTTGCAAAACACCAGTGTGCAGTATAGCACATTCGGATAAAAAAAGCAATAGGCAACCTCTAAAAGCACACCCAAAGCCGCCAAATATTCAT
>JAITDE010000108.1 GCA_031282735.1 Oscillospiraceae bacterium
CGGCATTGCCACGGGACGGTTGGAACTGCTCAACCAAATTTTGGATTTGTCGGCGGAAACAGGGTTGCCGTTCCGCTTTCCGCTTTTGGGGCTCGCGGGGCAGCAAGACAACCAAACGCTGGATATCGCCGTCCCGCGCGAAACTCTTGATATGATCTTCAAACAGGTGCAGGTATATGCAAAATCGCGCGGTGTTATCGCGCCCGATTATCTGATCCCGCATGATTATAACGGTCCGCAAAAAGAAAGTTATGAGCAGTTCCGCGATTATTTATATAGCCTGATCGAAACGTTTCCAGCGGGCGTAACGGAAACATATTTGCATCCGTCCGTCGACACAGGCGAAATCCGCGCCGCTTCAAGCGTGGGATCCCGCAGGATGTGGGAATATGAAGTCTACCGCGATCCGCGCACCAAACAGCACTTCAAAGATTGCGGCATTCAAATCATCAGCTATGCCGATTTGGCAAAAATGAGAAAATAATCCATAAACAACAGTATAGAAAGTGTGTAAACGAGCCATGCCTTTTTCACTCCCGAATGGTGTCTATCCAACCATGATCACGCCCTACAAAGACAATTTGCAAGTCGATTTCGACGCTTACGCGCCGTTGCTCGATTGGTACGAAACGCACGGCGTGGCGGGCGTATTCGCCATTTGTCAATCCAGCGAGATTTTTCAGCTGAGCTTTGCCGAGCGTCTCGCGATTTTGCGCAAAGTGATGCGGGTGCGCAAGCCATCCACGATCGTCGTTGCCTCAGGGCATACGTCGTTCGACCCCGAAACGCAAATTGAAGAAGCGAAAGCGTTCATTGCCGAAGGTCTTGACGCGTACGTATTCATCTCCAATCGATTTGCCGCGCAGGATGAGTCGGACGACGTTTTTTTGCGCAATGTCGACAAAGTTTGCAGTGCGTTGGGCGACACGCCGCTCGGCGTTTATGAGTGTCCCGCGCCCTACAAACGCTTGCTCAGCCCACAAACCCTGCGCCGCATGACCGAAATCGGCAACTTTTGTTTTTTGAAAGATACATCCTGCGACGTTGCGCAAATGCAAGCGAAAATCGAAGCGGTGCGCGGAACGACATTCAAGCTTTACAACGCCAACGCCGCAACGGTTTTGCCGAGTTTGCAGGTCGGCGCGGCGGGATTTTCGGGCGTGATGGCAAACTTCCATCCCCAGCTTTACGCCAAGATTTGCGATTGTTATGAGAGCAATCCCGCGTTGGCGCATCGTTTGCAGGATTTTGTCGGATTTGCGTCGCTCTGCGAGTGCCAAGCCTATCCCATCAATGCGAAATACCATTTGCAATTGGAGGGTGTGCCGATCACCATTGCAAGCCGCACACAGGAATACCGAAATTTCCGAGGCAATTCGCCTGCGGTGATTGAGCAAATGCGCCGCTCCGCGCAGGCGTTTGAAAAGTTTCTCAATATCTGACCGAATCCTTTCCAGAATCCCCCACAGCATGATTGGCGCGAAAACAGTTAAAATAAAAATCAGATGTGCTATCTGGTTTTTATTTTTTTTGCGCTGCTTGGTATGGGCAGCTCCACTTTCATAATATTCACTATCAATTCGATTCACTATCAATTCATTTTGGGGGAATTTTTTTGCGCTCAGCCAAAGGATATCGCCTTTTTATCTGCGTGTTGCTAACCATCAGCCTTTGCAGCTTTTGCTCAGGTCTGCGCAGCGTCGCCGCCGTAAACGCCGCCGAGGAGGCGCGGCGGTCGGAATCCTACTATACGCGCGGCTACGGGCGCGAGGCATTTCCCACAATCTTTGTCCGCAATTTGCTGGATGGCAAATACAAAACGTTTTATGAGGCGGCAAAACGGGAGTTCCCCGTCCCCGGGCTTGCGCAGGGTTATGTGCCGCAGGGCATGGCTTACGCCAAGGAAATCGATTGCTTTTTTGTGACAAGCTACTGCGCCGGCGGCGGACAGGCAAGTCAACTGGCGGTGATCGATGGAGAAACGGGCACGCGCCGCAAAACACTGCGGCTTCAGCTGACGAGCGGCGTCGCCTATCAGGGACACGCAGGCGGGGTCGCCGTTTGGGGCGATAACGGTTGGATTGTGTCGGAGGGGCGTGCCTATCATTTCAGCGTCAAAGACGTGCAAACCGCAAATGACGGCGGCACACTTCGCTTCCGTGATGATTTTTCGGTTGGTCAGCGCGCCGATTATGCCTTTTGCGCGCAGGACGTGCTGTGGATCGGCGAGTATTATGTCGATGCGCCGCAGTTCGCCGCTTTGCCGTCGCACATGGATGCCGCCACAGGGAACGCGGCATGGATTCGCGGCTATAAGCTCTCAAAAAAGAATACGCGCGGCGTGACGGGATTGCATTTGGGCGAAGATCCCACACCGAGCTATCTGCTGTCGGCGCCCGATTGCGTGCAGGGCATGTGCCTGACAAACGACGGCAGCATTGTGCTGAGCGCCTCCCGCACCGCGCAGGGAGCATCAAACGCGCTGGTATTTCCACCTCTCAAAACCCTGCTCAAAATGCCCGCGCAGGAGAAAAAGGAAATCAACGGCAATTATGTTCCTTTGTGGGCGTTGGATGCCAAAACCGCGCAAAATATTGCGCTTCCGCCCATGAGCGAGGGGATCGCGTTGCGCGGCGAACGCGTGTATTTTCTCTTTGAATCCGCCGCGTCGCTCTACCGCGGACGCACCGAACTCTATTTGGATTGTGTTTTTTCACTGGCGAATGAACAGTTTTTGATTACAATGTAAACATTTCATGAATTGGTGACAATTTGCTTTTCTTTCCTTTCTATTTGTTGTATTATACCATTAGAGAATATTTTTCGAATACACAGAAGGGACAGGTAGAGCGCATGAAAAACGAAAAACCAAGCGCAATCAAGCGTAAAATCCCGCTCATTGTCGCCGCGGCACTCGTGCTGGCAATGCTCGCTTATGCAATTTATTACGTGGCTGCTTCCAGCAACAAAACGACCGAACTCCCCGCCAACGCGATTATAACGGTAGACAGAGGAGACCTTGTTTCCAAGTTCCAGTCGTCGGCGACGGTGACATCGGGTCAACAGGGCGCGTTCGCTATCCTCGACGGCGTAAAGGTCAATGAGGTCAATGTGCGCGTCGGCGATTCCGTGCAAAAGGGCGACGTTTTGGCGACGTTCGACACCACAACACTCAACGATATGCTGCGCATCAAAAAAAATGACTACGATGCCGCGCGCAAGGCATATGCGGATTACAAAAAAAGCGCGGCGGACGCACCCAAACAAAGCCGGATGATCGCAAAGGAAATTGCGGCGTTAGAAAAAACGATTGCGGAACTGCAGGCAGCCGAAACCGATTCTCCCGCCGCAGATGCGCCCGCAAGCGAAAACGCCCAACTCGAATCGCTCAAAACGGCGATTGCGGGGTTGCTCGGCAACACGCGCACGGCAAACCGGCTTGTCGACAGTATTTTTGCCGAAAACGGCTCGGTCGCCCAAACCATCACGGCATTTCAGAATTTGCTGAGCGGTTCTATGATCAGCTCGGATTTCCTCAGTCAAATGGGCGGCATGTCGTCGATGATGAACTCAGATTTGATCAACGCCAGCTTGCAATTGGTGCAATTGAAAGTCCAGCAAGCTCTGCTCGGTGTGCAATCGGGCGCGTCGCTCGAAAGCGTCTATCAATCGGTGGAGGCCTCAGCCGCACAGGCATACGAACAGGCGCAAGCGACGGTTGAAGCCATGAAAAACGGCTGGGTCGCCGCTGAGGACGGCATTGTGCGTGAAATAAACGTCGTCGCGGGTCAAATTTACACTGGCGCGTCCGCCGGCGGCAGCACATCTTCCTTCGATATCACCACCATCTTGGCGTCACTCTCCACGGGAAGCGCCGATATCGGGTCGATGCTCTCAGGGCTGTTCTCTTCGCCCGCCCAAAACGGCGCGGTCATTGAATATTATCCGTTCGCCGCAACGTTTGTGCTGGGCAAATACGATCTCGCCAAAGTCAAACTCGATCAAGCGGTGCGCGTCACCTCCGTTTCGGGCAAAGTATTCGACGCCAGCGTCGTTTTCATCAGCCCTGTCGCCTCCGAAAGTTCCGATCTCAACATCAGCTCCCTGCTTGGTTCAAGCGGATCAAGCAAAGGGGTCGAAGCGCGGATCGTCATCCCCGAACCAGACAGGAGCATCACCATCGGGCTTGACGTGGAGGTTAGCATTGATCTGGAAACCCGCGAAAACACCGTGCGTGTACCTGTGGAATCCGTGCAATATGACGAAGAATCAAAAGGCTACTATGTCTTCGTTTATGAAGCCGTGAGCAAAACCATCCAAAAACAACTCATCGAAACGGGATTGTTTGATGAGAACTATTACGAAGTAACCAAAGGGCTTGACGGCGGCGAACAAATTGTCCGCGCACCGCAACGCAGCATGGTGGACGGCGAAAAGGTGAAAGTGCTTGCGTAAAATACCGCGCTAGAAAGAGCTTGTTATGAACTTTCGTGAGAATATCCGTATCGCGGTTTTCAGCATCCGCACAAACCTCATGCGCTCCGTGCTCACCATGCTTGGTATCATCATCGGCGTGTTTTCGGTGATTGCGGTCATAACCGTGGGCAACGGCGGGCGCGACTATATTGTCGGCATGATACGCGATATGGGGCAAAGCATGGTGACCGTTACGGTCGACGCGGGGCGCGCGGACGCTTCGCAATACATAACCCGTGAGGACGTGGAACGCATCCGCAAAATCGAAAACGTCAAATATGTCAGCCCTGAGGTGATCGGTATGGGCAGCGCGTCGTCGCCTATGACGGACGGTCTCGCCATCGCCATTAGCGGCAACACGGACTTGCGCTATATCATGGCGACCGAAATTTCCGCGGGACATTTTTTTACAGAGGATGAATACAAATCCGCCTCGCAGGTCTGCCTTGTGACGACACTCGGCGCACAGACGATGTTTGGGCGCAAGGATGTGATCGGCGAATATATTGATTACACCGCCAACGGGCAAACCGTGCATCTGCGCATCATCGGATTGATGGACTTCAGCATGATGGGCGGCGACAGCGACGGCCTGATGTCGGGGTTGGAGGACAGCGGAATCACGGGCGATATGGCAATGGCAATGACGCTGATTTTTCTTCCTTCCACCGTCACCGACATGATGATGGACTCAAACGGCGCGTATGACAGCATTTACATCATGGCAAGCGACGAAAGCTATTTGGACGTTGTTGGCAACGCCGCCGCCAACTTGCTTTATATGCACCACGGAAACGCGGGCACAGGCATATATACGGTCGCGAACATGGCGACTTATATTGATTTGCTCGACAGCGTGATCAAGATCCTGACGACGTTCATCGCGGGCGTGAGCGCGATCTCGCTGCTGGTCGGCGGCATCGGCGTGATGAACATCATGTTGGTTTCGGTCACGGAACGCACACGCGAAATT
>JAITDE010000092.1 GCA_031282735.1 Oscillospiraceae bacterium
GCATCGCACGTCAAATACCGATTGCACTGATGCCGTTCGTGTTGGCTTGGTGTTCGCAAGCGGAAAATATGTCTCTTTTGCGTGCGCAGACAGTATTTTTGAGCCAAAACACTACGAAACGCTCTGCTTTTGCGCTGTAAAAAGTGATGCGCAAGTGGTCGAAATCGGCGGGGAGAGGACCTTGCTTCAAATGATCCGCGAACCGCAACGCATTGACCCAATGGGCAAACTCATTGATCGCGCCTTTTTGGCGGATCGGCAAATTTTTGATCAGCAAGATTTTCAACCGCATGCCGCCTATTTTTTTGCGCGGTGCGTTGCTTTTGCCGACCGTTTGGCGTTTGCGGACATCCCTTTTCCGCCGTGTCAAACCGAAACGCCTGTGACTTTGGATTTTTGCGCCGCACTGCTCCGTTTGACGCAAACGCAGGATATCAATCAACTCGCAAACGCGTGGATCGCGGTTCTGCAAGACGAGATTTTGCGGCTTTACACCCAAACCAGGGGAGGCAAGGCGTTTTTTGAGCGTATGATCGCTCTCGCGGACAAAGATATCATGCGGCAGATTCTGCGGTATGCCGACAAAACAACCGAGATTGGTGCGTTTGTTCGGCAACGCGATTGGATTTCCTTGGAAAATTGCATCAAAAAACAGCGCGCGATGCAACTTGCAAAGCGTATGCTGAAGAAGGGGAGATAGTATGGATAAAAAACTGCAAACGGTGATTGAGACGCTTCGTGAGAACAATTGCACATGTGTTGTCGCGACGCCAAGGGGGAAAACTGTCGCGTCAAGCTTAGAGGGTGTTATGCCCATTTTGCAACTGTTACGCGATGGCGATTCGTTGCGAAACGCGACCGTCGCCGACAAAGTCGTTGGGCGCGCTGCGGCAATGTTATTGGCGCATGGCGGCGTGCATTCCGTTTATGGGCGCGTCATGAGCGAGGGGGCGCTTGCGTTTTTGCGCGAAAACAGCATTGCGGCGCGTTGCGAAACCCTTGTACCCGTGATTTTGAACGCCGATGGAACAGACGTATGCCCATTGGAAAAACGTGTCGCAAAATTGCGTTTGCCGATTCAGGCGTTTTTGCTGTTCGACGCGCTTATGCCGAGGCGTGGTTCAGATTGATCGGAATAAATCCATAGATTTCTTCGTCGTTCAAGTTTGCGAAATCAACTCATACATTGCCGCCGCGCTTTCTTTTGTGGCATATTCGCTCACGAGAAGCACCCGCGCGACGGTTTTGTGCGAGGCGACGCTGATTGTGATAATGTCACCCGTTTTCACCTCATAAGAGGCACGGGTGGCTTTGCCGTTCACTTCCACGTGCTTTGCATCGCAGAGTTCGTTGGCAATCGTGCGGCGTTTGACGAGCCGCGAAACTTTCAAGTATTTATCCAGCCGCATTTTTCCATTCTCCAATCAAATTGGTGTTTTGTGCACCACATTCCTGGCGAGTTCCACAGTTGAAGGCGCAAAGAGGGGTCTCGCCGCAGACAAAAAAGCAACGGCATGGCGCAACAAACTGCACCATGCCGTTTTTGCTGCGTGCAAAAGCTTATTTACCCGTAACAGCGTCTTTGAGCGCTTTGCCGGGCTTGAACTTGGGTGTCTTTTGGGCGGGTGAAACAATGGGTTCGCCTGTGCGGGGATTGCGCACGGTGCGTTCGGGACGGTCGACGACTTCAAAAGAACCAAAACCGATGAGTTGAATTTTTTCGCCGGCAACCAGAGCCGATGTCAGAGCGTCGAGCGTCGCGGAAAGATATTTCTCGGCTTCCCTTTTTTCGATCCCTTGCGCCGAGGCGATTGCGGTGACTAATTCTTGTTTGTTCATGCGATTGACTCCTCCTAATTTTATAACGTATGTCTTCTATCAAGACGAACGCGTCTTTGGATTTGCGTTCGGAACTTGTTGCAAAAATGCCGCAGGCGTATTTATTTTCAAAGATGAATGCGTCATCCGTTCGCACTTGCAATTGCCTTGGCGGTCTCCCAAAGCCTGTTTTGAACCGCGCTGTCACAGGTTCGCAGGTCAACGCCCTCAGCGGCGGCAAGGGTCTCCAAATGGGCAAAGCGGCGCGTGAATTTGTCGGTCGCTTCGTTGAGGAGAATCTCCGCGTCACAGTTTTGCGGCATAAAACGTGCCGCGTTCGCGGCAGCAAAGAGCATGTCGCCCAATACCTCCTGTGCGTGCGCGTCGTCGCCGCTTGCAATCGCTTTGCGGAGTTCCGCAATCTCGCTCTCCAAATGCCCTAGAACACCCTCAAGACTTGTCCAGTCAAACCCCGCTTTTTGTGCCTTTGATTTGATTTTGCAGGCGCGCATGAGGGCGGGCAGTTCGCGCGGCACGTGTTCCATCGCGTCGATCGTCGTCTTTTGCCCCTTGCTCTTGCGTTTGATTGCGTCCCAGTTCCGCAACACTTCGCCAACGCCGTTCACCTCAACCATGCCGAACACGTGGGGATGGCGTTCAATCAGCTTGCGGCAAATGCCATCGGTTACGTCTTCCCAACCGAACGCGCCGCGCTCAATTGACATCTGCGTGTGCAAAGCCACTTGCAAGAGTACATCGCCGAGTTCCTCGCAGAGCATCGTGTCGTCACTTTGGTTGATCGCCTCAACGACCTCATACGTTTCCTCAATAAAATTCTGGCGTATGCTCGCGTGGGTTTGCGCGGCGTCCCAAGGGCAACCGCCTGGCGCGCGGAGAATTGCAACGATATCCTGCAAGTCCTGCGTACCGTAACGCGTTTTCTTGAGCAGTTCGGCAATATTTGGAAGTTGCACTGACAATATCCCCCTTTGCGCGACTATGTCTATTCTACCCCAATAGATCGAATTTTGCAAGTACTTTTTTTAATTTTTTCGCTTTTGGTAGCATTTCTAGGTCATCGGCGGTGATTACACGGCACAAAAGCATTGAAATTAGGTAGATTATGGTAGCCGCAACAATCGCGCAACCGATTGCCGCAACCAAAGTGATCTTTTCGCCGTGTTCGGCGGAGAAGCTCGGCAGGATTTTGGCGACCAAATCGAAGCGTTGCACGGTTGTTTTGGCGATCCACGCCGCCGCGCCACTCAACACGGCGCAAAAAAGAGGCTTCCAAAGCACCGACAGCAATTTGACTTTCGCTTTCGATATTCTCAAAAGCATCGCCAGATTGATGGACACAATCGCGACGTAGCACAAAATTGATCCAATGGGCGCACCCTGTATATTGATTGACGGATTGCCGACCAATATAAAATTGGAAACAATCTTGACGACCGCGCCGACTACAAGCGAAATCACGGGGATATCCGTCCGCCCAATCCCCTGCAACATGTTCGTGATCGGTGACGAAATCGACATCAACGCCGTCGACAGCCCGAACATCACCATCAGCGGCGCGGCATGCTCCGTGAGACCGGGATTGTCGCTTTCAAAAAAGAGGCGCGGAATCTCATCGCTCAGCACTGTCAGGCCAAAGCCCGCAGGGAGCGAAATCATGAGGGAGACGCGCAAAACGGAATTGATCGTCTTTTGCACGGTTTGTTTTTGCCGCAACGCCCAAGCCGCCGAAATGCTTGGGAGCGCACTGATCCCCAAAGCGGTGACAATTGTCGGGATTAAATTGCGGAAATCCAGAACGGTGGTATAGATTCCAAAAATCGCGCTGGCCTTTTGATCGAACGGCGTCTTGTTCAGCGAAAATACATTTTGATAGATCCCGTCGATGATATCCGCGTGCTTGACGACCATGTTTTCCAAAAGAGCCTGCACATTGGTGGAATCGATAAAATTCGTGATATTCAGTATGACCGCGCTCAGAACCATGGGGATTGCGAGTTTGATCATCTCGCGGCGCAATTCGACGCGCGGTTTTGCGGGCGGCGCGTTGACCATTTGTTCGCGGGTGAAACCGTCGCCTTTGATCATGTGCCGAAGCCACAAATAGACAAATCCCAGAACCGTGCCCACCGTAATGCCGATGATGGAAGCCGCCGCCGCCCATGGATAGAGCGCGGCGTTCGCGGCATACATATCCGCAACGGGATTGCCGAAAACAGTTCCGTGCCGCAGGAACTCCATCTGCCCCAAGCGCATGCAGAGCAGGGCGAGCGCAATGCCCAAAATCAGCTTGCACAGCGCTTCGATCACCTGCGAAACGGCGGTCGGTATCATGTTGCGCAAACCCTCGTAATAGCCTCTGTAAATCGACATGCCGCAACAAAAAAAGATGGATGGCGCAACCGCTAAAATCGCGGGCAGTGCCTGCAACTGCCCTGTGCACAAATATTTTGCATAGGGATAAGCCAGCGCGAACATGGCAATCATGCCGATGAATCCCGTCACATAGAACAACCGCGAGGCGACTTTACGGATTTCCTCCGCGTCGCGCAGTCTGCCGGTCGCAACGCGTTCGCTGACCATGCGCGCCACGGCGATGGGCAAGCCCGCAATCGCGATGGCATACACGGTCGAATACAAAATGAACGCACTGCTGAAAATTCCCTTGCCGACAATGCCATAGATGTTCACCAGCGGCCACTTGTAGAGCAGTCCGATCACTTTGACGATCACCATGGAGATCGTCAAAATCATTGCGCCGTTGAGCATGCTCTGCCCGGCGTTGGAAGGATCTTGCTGCACATTGAGATTCGTTCGCTTCATTGGATTCATATCTCCTTTGTTCTGTTACGCGCCCAAAAATTCCCGCAGAAGCGACTGCGGCGGCGTGTGATCCTCGGGAATGACCTCAAACCTGCGCAACGCGTGCGCGAGACGCGCCGCCTCTTTGTGTTCGGGTAGCTGCTCCAGCATGGGCAGAAGCCGTTGCCGAAACACGCATGGCTCATACAGATGAATGGAATTGACGCAGATATCCGCAAGCGGTTTGCACGGCGCGAGATTCTGCTCTTCACCGCGTGTGACCGAAGACCACATTTGCAACGTCTCCAGCGCGGGCGTATTGCGGAACTGCGCGTCGCGCAAAATACGCCGGCAAAGGCGCAAATTGCGCTTGTTCAGGACGATGTTCCACCGATCGTCATAGATGCGCAACGAAACGCTGATATACATTTTTGTAATTTGTTCCACGTGAACCTTGCTTTGCGCCAATGTTCCCGCAACCAGCGGGTGCAGTGCGTGCAAGCCCTCAACCACAACAAGATCGTCGTCGTCCAAGGTGATGTTCTGCCCGACGCCGCGTTTGCCCGTTTTAAAATCGAACGAGGGCAAGTCGCCGCGCCCCGTTTCCATCAGTCCGCGCAGAACGCTTTCCAGCAAAGGCAAATCCAAGGCGTGTATGCTTTCGATATCCCGCGTACCGTCGTCCAGAACGGGCAGACGTTCAAGCGGCAAATAAAAATCATCGAGCGAAACAAGATGCGTTTGGCGCGTCGCTGTTTGCAGGCGGTTTGCGAGCATGCCCGCGCAGGTTGTTTTGCCCGATCCGCTCGGACCTGCCAGCAGGACCAATTTGTGCCCGTGCGTTGCGGCGATGCGTGTGGCGATGCGATCAAGATTCCGCGCAAAGCGGTCTTCGCATTGGCGCACAAAATCCGCGGGATTGTCATGCGCGGATTGATTGATGTGCCGCAATGTGTTATTCAAAGAGGACATAAAACCTCCATCGGTTCATTTTGGATTTTTGCCGCGATTGTTTTCAATTTTCATTCTCAATTAATTATAGTATTATTCAAATAGAATATTTTGATGCGCTCTTTTCGCGCGAGAAGCTCTTGAAAACGGGTCAAATATTCGTAGGGATATTTCAGCGAAAACACGCGTTCGAGCTTATCGCTGTGCGGATCTTTGAGTTTGGTCACCGCGCCCGCGCCGCAACCCAAAATGGTGTGGCTCTCTTCCATCATATCAATATTGTAGCGGCACGCGCCGTGCGGCAATGCCCAGCCAATGTTTTCGAGGTTGCCCAAACTTTTGCTTTGGCGATACATATAATAAGGCGCGTAGCCGGCTTCGGGCAGAAGTTCCTGCGCAATCGCGAGCATCTCGGATGTTGTTCGCGCGGCATCGGGCGCAATGCCCTGTGCGGCCAAATCAGCGGCGCGTTTGAGCGCAAGCGTGTGCACGGTGATGTTTTGCGGGCGCAGGGCGATCAAAGCCAGCAACGATTGCCGAAAACCTTCGGCGGTGTCGCGCGGCAACCCCGCAATCAAATCCATGTTGATGCTTTTGAAGCCCATCGACCGCGCGCGTTCGTAGCATTGCACGATGTCTTCCGCTGTGTGCAACCTGCCAACGCGGCGCAAAATATCGTCGGACATGCTCTGCGGGTTGATGCTCAAGCGTTGGATGCCCGCCCGTTGGATGGAATCAAGTTTTTGCGGCGTGATGGTGTCGGGACGACCCGCTTCAAACGAAAATTCTTTGCAGGATTGCATGTCAAAATAAGATTGCAGAGCCGCGAAAAGCTGAGCCAGCTGTGCGCAATCCAAAATGCTTGGCGTTCCGCCGCCAATGTAGCAGCTTTCCAAACGCAACCCCAACGCGGCGGCAATCGTGCCCGCAACGGCAATTTCATCGCAAAGCGCGTTGATATAATCGGGTATCAGCTTTTGTGCGCTCCCGCGCGTGATGGTCTGCGAAACGAACGAGCAGTAACTGCATCGGCTCGGGCAAAATGGAATTGATATGTACAGGCTGAACGAATTGATTCGCGTTTGCGCCAAGATTGGTTCTTCGGCAAGCGCGACCGTTTGCGCCAAGGCGGTTTTTGCGGGGCTGACCCAAAGTTGGTTTTGAAAATAACGCACAGCCTCATCCGCCCCGCAATCGCGGCGCAGTCGGAGCATCAATTTGGACGGACGTACGCCCGTCAGCAAGCCCCAAGGCGGCGTATAACCTGTTAGCCGCCGCAAAAGCACATAGAGCATTTTTGCAAGGCAAAGTTCATGTTCTTCCGCTTGCGAAACGCGTTTGCAAAGTGTCCGTTTTCCGCGCTGATGATACAAACAGACGGTCAAAATATCCCGTGCATCGATTTGCGTCAGCACGACTGTTGCGGGGGGAATCATCCGAAGCCGCCCTTTGGGAGAAGCATTCGCGCACCGCCCGATTTTTTGATCGGGGAAGAACACGCGGCAAATATTTTCAAGCTCAAAGCGAAACGAATGGCCTGATAGAAGTAAGATCATACGTGACTATCCCGCTATTTCTGTACTCTTGCGCGTTGGGTCTTCGCTAGCGCAAATAGGGGTTGTGCGAACGCTCGTGATCAAGCGTGCTGCTCTGCCAATGACCCGGAAGCACGGTGTAATCGCCGTCCAGCGATGTCAATTTGCGCAAGGACGCAAGCAATGCCGACGGGTCGCCGCCCAAAAGATCGTCGCGCCCGATTTCCTCAAAAAAGAGGGTGTCGCCTGTGAACAGCAAGCGATCGGGCATCACTAAAAACGTAACGCCGCCCGGCGAATGCCCCGGTGTCGCGATCACGCGCAAAACGCTCTCGCCCAGTTGGATTGTTTCGCCATCGTTCAGCAAACCATCGGGTTCAATTGGATTGCGATGTTTGGACACGCGCCCGGGAATAGTTTCGACCTTGCCGCGCAGGTAGTCGGCATCCCCCGCGCCGATGAGCACCTGCGCGTTCGGATAGGCGGCTTTTGCGTCGGCCGCGCCTTGGATGTGGTCAAAATGCCCGTGCGTGAGGAGGATAAAACGCAAATCGCCGCCGTTGCTTTCGATGGCGCGCGCAACGGTTTTGTTGAAAAATCCGCAGTCAATCAATGCCAGAGCGTTTGTTTGCGCGTCTTTGATTACATACGTGTTGCTCTCAAACACGCCAACGGGGATGCAAGTGTAAAAAAGCATTGAAATTGTCCTTCATAATTGATGATTGATCATGCATAATTGAGAATTGATTGTCTTTTAAGACATCCAATCATCGGTGTTCAGCCAGATGGTCACAGGTCCGTCGTTGAGCAGACTGACCTCCATGTGCGCACCGAAGACCCCTTGCTGTGTGCGTCGCACACCACACGCAAGCAGTTGTTTTGTGAAGTATTCATACAGTTCGTTCGCCTCGTTGGGCGGCATTGCCTTGGCGAACGACGGACGGTTGCCCTTGCGCGTGTCGGCGCACAAAGTGAACTGCGAAACCACAAGCGCATCACCACCGATATCAACGAGCGAACGGTTCATTTTGCCCGCTTCGTCGGTGAAAACGCGAAGCTTTGCGACTTTGGCGGCAAGCAAATCGGCGCACGTGCGTGTGTCGCCATCCTGCACGCCCAAAAAGATCAACAATCCCTGCCCGATTGCGCCGACCGTCTCGGCATCAACCCGCACATCGGCACGGGCGGTGCGCTGTAAAAGAGCTTTCATTTCCGGCAACCGCACCAATCTCTCCCAAATCTTATGGTAGTATAACACATTGTGCCGCAAAAAGCAAGAGGTGTGGAAACGGGTCACAAAATTAGATGGTTGGTCGATATTAAGAACTTCTTCTCATAGCAAAATCGTGGTATAATCGTGTTTTGAAAAACATCGAATACAAACCAACAGACTACCCAAATTCGGTCTTGCGCCAGCAACGTTGGCTCTCGAAAAATATCCAACGATCGCAAAATTCGGAGAAAATCAAACCACATGAGTGGGAGAAACTGCCTTGGCAATGCGTGGTCTGCTGAATTTACTTTTAGAAAATTTCGGGCAAAAAAGCTTGACAAGCATCCGTTTATGTGCTATAATCATCCGCGTAAGATGCGCCCATGGCGGAATTGGCAGACGCGCTAGATTCAGGTTCTAGTCGGGGCAACTCGGTGGAGGTTCAAGTCCTCTTGGGCGCACCAAACGCGCATAATCCGAACCAGTTTCCAATCTTTGCGATTGGATGAGGGTTTGGGTTTTGTTTTTATTTTTGAGCAACGGTGATCTGAACAGCCGAAAAATTAGGACTTGCAATTTTAACACGGATTTGGTATATTAAGTAAGGCAAATTTGCCGCATCTTTTTGTTAACCTAATATGCTGCGCGGAAGGGGTTTTTCTATGCTTTCCATCGTTAACCGGATCTTCAGTTGCTTTTTGAGTCTTGTTTTTGCCGTTGGCGGGCTGTTTTCTACCGGAAAGCTGCCCACCCCCACGCCGATTCCATCCACCAACGCCGGTGAGTACGGTCAATGGGTCGATCCTTTCATTGGCACAGGCGGCATTCCGTGGATGAGCGCAAACCTCTTTCCAGGCGCGACGACGCTTTTCGGCACGGTGCGGCTTAGCCCTGATACCGCTTTTCCTTTCGGCATTGATCCGTTCAAGTTGGGCTATGCCGGCTATTGGTATCCGCAGACACGGCTGCTGGGGTTCAGCCACACCCGGCTTTCCGGCACGGGGGCGCGGGATATGGGTCACTTCCGCGTCACGCCGGCCGCCGGGGATGCTGCCGACCCCCTCAGGCGGCTGACGAGCCCGCTACTGTTTGCCCACGCGGAAGAGGTGGCCGCGCCGGGTTATTATGCCGTTCGGCTCCCCGAGGTGCCTTGTTTGACCGAGCTGACCGCCACGACGCACGCGGGGGTGCAACGCTATACCTTTGAAACCGAAAAGGATGCCCATCTCTGGGTGGATGCCACCAGTTTCCTCTTTGGCGGTCGCGCCGAGGAAGGACATATCAAAATTCGACCCGAGCAAAACGCGCTGGAGGGCGAAGCGCGGATTTTCACGGATTTTACAGGGCGCTACGGCGGCTTGAAGGCCTACTTTTACGCCACGTTCAACGTTCCGCTAAAGGCGTTTTCAACTTGGCGTGAGGGCGTTTTGGAACAAGGGCGCACCGAAGCCGCCGGGAATGACGTGGGTGCCGATCTCAACTTTGGGAACTTACGGGGCGAGGCACTGGAGTTTCAGCTTGGCATCAGCTTTGTGAGCGTGGCGAACGCAAAGCAAAACTTGGAGACCGAGGTCGGCGGGCGAACGTTCGACGGCGTTCGGGGGATTGCGGGGACGGCTTGGGAGGAACAGCTTTCAGCCATTCGGATCGAAACGACCGATCCGGAGATCAAAACAATCTTTTACACAGCACTGTATCACAGCATGATCATGCCGACCAATTTCACGGATGTGAATGGGCAGTATATGGGTTTTGACGGCGAGATCGCTACGGCGGAGGACTTCACCTACCGAACGGATATGTCGCTGTGGGATACCGCGCGCACCGTGCATCCGCTCTATAACCTCATCGCGCCCGACGTGCAGCGCGACAGCCTCAAAAG
>JAITDE010000017.1 GCA_031282735.1 Oscillospiraceae bacterium
GTCAAGGATTTGGCAACCGATGAGTTCGGCAACAAAATACTGCCCATCGTCCAACCGCGCGTCGTCACGCTTCAAATAGAGCGTGCGCCCAATCCACGCTTGCGCGTCCTCAATGTTCAAAACGCCGTCAATCGTGAGCAACGCCATGTTTTTGTGCGGACGCGCCGCTTTGATCGCAACGGATTGCTTGCCGTGTTCATCCAAAAAAAGCACGGCAAACCCACGAAAGAACGCGGGAGAATCGCACAGCGGCTTCACGCGCAATTCCCCTTTGATTCCGTGTGTTCCCGTCACTTTTCCAATGGGCAAAAAATCAAGCTTCATTGTCTTATATCGCTATTCTTCAATGTCGATGCTGATTTTTTGATGTTCGCGCATGGCGGCGGCACGGACCACTGTTCGGATTGCTTTGGCGATTTTGCCTTGCTTGCCAATCACGCGCCCCATGTCGTTTTCGTTCACGTGCAGGTGATAGGCGACGATGCCGTCTTCGTCAGGTTCGTCCGCGGTCACGCGCACACTGTCGGGATCTTCGACAAGCCCGCGCGCCAATGTCAGCAACAAATCTTCCATGTGTTCCTCCTAACAGAACATGTTTGCGGCGATTAAAGGACGCCCTGTTTTTTTAGGATATCCCTCACTGTATCGGTCGGTTGCGCACCGTTTTGAATCCACTGTTTTGCTTTTTCGTTGTCCAAGCGGATATCGGCGGGTTCGGTCATGGGGTTCACGTAACCCAGTTCCTCAATAAAACGCCCATCGCGCGGGTAACGGGAATCTGCCACAACAATGCGGTAAAACGGTGCTTTTTTCGCGCCCATGCGGCGCAAACGAATCTTAACTGCCATGAATTGTTCCTCCAATGATGTTAATGTTTTGTTTGATGATATATTCTCCTTCTTTTTCTGAAGAAAAAGAAGCAAAAAGACTTTTACCTGCTTCGCGCTGTCATTTTTAGGCTAAGGGTGCGAGCGCGCAAATCCCGAGCATACGACTAAGTATGTTATCTTCCCAGCATGCGCATCATATCCCGCGTGTTTCCTTTGCCGCCCTTGCGCCCGCCCATCTGCTTGAACATTTTTTGCATTTGCTTGTATTGCGTCAGCAATCGATTGACATCCTCAACCGTTTGCCCCGATCCCGCCGCTATGCGCCGCTTGCGCGATGGATTGATGATATCGGGCTGTGAACGCTCTTGCGGCGTCATGGATAAAATCAACGCCTGCATTCTGTCGAACTTGCGTTCGTCAATCTCCACGTCGCGCAACTGCTTGCCAACGCCGGGGATCATCGCAAGCAAATCTTTGATGTTGCCCATCTTGCGCATCTGGCGGAATTGATCAAGCAAATCGTTCAAATCAAACTTGTTTTTGAGGAGTTTTTCCTCCAATTGAGCGGCTTGCTTTTCGTCGATCATCGTTTCCGCGCGTTCAATCAGCGAAAGCATATCGCCCATGCCCAAAATGCGGCTTGCCATGCGCTCCGGATGGAACACATCCAAATCGCCCATTTTTTCGCCCGTGCCGACAAATTTGATCGGTTTGCCCGTGACCGCCCGCGCCGAAAGCGCCGCGCCGCCGCGTGTGTCGGAATCCAGCTTTGTGAGCACCAAGCCGTCAATGCCGAGCGTTTCGTCAAAAGTTGCCGCGATATTGACCGCGTCCTGCCCCGTCATGGCATCCACCACAAGCAAAATTTCTTGCGGATGAACGGCGGCTTTGATATCTTTCAGTTCTTGCATGAGTTGTTCGTCGATGTGCAAGCGGCCCGCCGTGTCAATCAAAAGATAGTCGCTACCCTGATCGCCGGCAAATTTAAGCGCCTCCCGCGCAATGGTAACGGGCGAAATCTGTCCGCGCTCGAACACAGGTACGCCGACGCGCTCACCGACCACCTGCAATTGCTTGATGGCGGCGGGGCGGTAAATATCGCAGGCGGCAAGCATTGGGCGATGCCCTTTGTTTTTGAGCATCAGCGCGATTTTGGCGCAATGCGTCGTTTTGCCCGAACCTTGCAACCCGCACATCATCACCACCGTTGGACCGCGCGAGGCTTGCGTGAGGCGGCTTTGCGTGCTCCCCATGAGCGCAATCAGTTCTTCGTTGACAATTTTAATCACCATCTGCGCGGGTGTCAGGCTTTCCATCACCTGCGCGCCAATGGCGCGTTCCGTCACCTTGGTTGTGAAATCTTTGGCGACCTTGTAGTTGACATCCGCTTCCAGCAAGGCCATGCGAACCTCGCGCATTGCGTCGCGCACATCTTTTTCGGTCAAACTGCCCTTGCTTTTCAACCGCTTAAATGCCGATTCCAATCGATCGGACAATCCCTCAAAAGCCAAAATTTCACCTCCAAATTAAAATTGATATGTTCTTTATTTGTATTTTTTATATGTTGCTTGCGTGGCGATTTTCATGATTGTTTTATTGCAATCCGCGTCTCAATCATCCAGCAACGTTTCGGCAGTTGCGGTGATTTGCGCCGCCGCCTCGTTGATTTCGGTGGAAAGCCCGCAACGCAAATTTTGCTCATGCACGATTTTTGCGCAATTGATGATGCGGGTCAAACCCTCGCGCATGTCGTCAAAACGCTGCAAGAGCGACAGGCGGTTTTCGAGCAGGCGCAACTGGGTTTCGGCGCGTTTGATGGCATCGCGCACACCTTGGCGGGTGATGCCCTCGTTCGCGGAGATTTCAGCCAGCGACAGATCGTCGTTGTAGTAGTACTCCAAAAAATCGCGTTGCTTCTGCGTAAGAAGTTCGCCGTAAAAATCCAAAAGCATGCTGATTGAAAAATCTTTTGCCATGCGACCAACTCCTCACCTGTAAAGGTTTTTGTCTTTACACACGCGGCACGATATGCATTATACCCGATACGAACGCACTTGTCAAGCCCAAATTTGCGCAAATTTGCGCGAGTTCTGTTGAAAATCCAGTGAATTAGCCCGAGTTATCCACTATTTGATGGCTTTGCGGCGCAAACATGCCAAATCACGCACGATTTTGCCTGTGCATAACCTGTGGAAAAGAAAAGGATAAGTTTTTCTTTTTTAAACGCACCAGCCCGCAGAGGTTTTCTGCGGGTTGGTGTTTTATTCAAGGAACGAACATGTCGTTTGCTTAAGCAAAAATGTCTGCGCTGACCCAGAGGGCGGGGCGGACGGCAAAACTTTCGCCAACATGTCTGCATTCGACACTGCCAAAATCCGAGAGAACGGCCACGAATTCGTGATTATCGGTTCCATGGGCGGAAGAGTCTGCTTCTGGCGAACGAAGCCACGAATCTCTAGATTCTTTATCCGTCAAAGTTTCCCAGTTGGTATATGCTGTCAACGGTACTCCACCCTCTGCTCCATCACTGGTGTTATATATGATGTTAGAACCGGATTCGTCATACCAACATACGCTCATGTATTTAGCCGCTTCATTCGCACTCAGCGGGAAGACACCATCGGATGTGCCACTTGTGGAGGGGGAACTAAAGCCTGTATACGGTGGAAAATACCTAGAGCCTGTACCAAGCGTACTAAGCGCGTTGTGGGCTACTGCGTAGGTCTCCTTTAAAGGACCGCTAAAGTCTTCCCACCAGTCATCCATTGCCGTTTTGAGTATGCTGTCGGTGTAGTCATTCGAGGCATCCAAGGCATAATCGAATTGGGAGTGCTCCACCGACTCACGGCGAACAATCAGGTAATACTCCTCACCGTTTAGAACTTGTCTGGCAATGGCCATCCACTCCGCTGAATCGCCGGTCTTCTCCGTAGGCAGGATGTAATCCCGCGCGTCGACAATTTCACCGTGGTCAGCGACTTTTACAACAGGCTTTGGTGTCGCCGCATCCACTGCATCTTTAATGATTTTTTCGCCATTCGCCGTGGCATCTTTGTCCCCAGAATACAACAAATAGCTTTCGGTCAAATTGCTGGCTTCCAAGCGGACATCAATCGCGTAGTAGTAGTTATCATCGGGCGCGACGTTTTCATCCAAAACGACGTTGTCAAGTAGCAAGTTTGTCGCTTCGCCCGGCAGAAGTGCTTGCGTCCAATAGGCGTAGCCATCGGTGTCGAGCACCCACAAGCCCTCGGGGAATGCCTCATCGAGTTCGTCTTTGTGGTCAAGATAATATTGAACCAAAACAACCGGAGATTCAGGCAAAGTTTCTTTTGCATGTGAGCCGTCATCGAATTCTTGATTAAGCTGG
>JAITDE010000093.1 GCA_031282735.1 Oscillospiraceae bacterium
CGGTGTTCGCGGTGCGCGCGCGCGGCATGCGTATTTACGGCATTCAGCAGGGCTATCAGGGCTTATATGACGCAAATTGGGATGAACTCACGCTCGAACGCGTGGCGGGCATCCAGAACCTTGGCGGCACGATCTTGCGCACGGCGCGTTTTGAACCGTTCAACAATCCCGAAACCCGCGCCGATGCCATCCAAACCTGCCTTGATAACTGTGCGCAAAACCGCGTTGGGCGCAAACGCGTGCCCATTCAGGGATTGATTGTGGTCGGCGGCGACGGTTCGTTCCGCGGCGCGAGGGATCTTTCGGCGGCAGGGCTTCCCTGCGTTTGCCTGCCCGCGACAATTGATAACGACATCGCCTGCACCGATTACACCATCGGTTACGACACGTGCCTGAACACCATGGTCGATTTGCTCACCAAAATCAGCGACACCGCTCGCGCGCACGATCGTTGCATGGTGGTGGAGGTTATGGGCAACAAGGCGGGCGATTTGACGCTCTACGGCGCCATGGCGGCGGGAGCGACGGCGGCGATTGTGATGGAATACGATTTCGACAGGCCGGCGGGCGTTGAAATGACCGCCGACGAACTGGATGTTTTTCATCAAAAAATACTTGCGAAAATGCGGACAGCCAAAGAGGAAGGGCAAACATATTTTGTGTTTTTGATTGCCGAAGGTATCACATACAAACGAGATAAGGCGACAAAAAAGACGTTGTATCCGGGCGGGATCACCGCGCTTGCCGCTTGGATTGAAGCGCAGACCGGGATTATGACCCGCGCGGACGTGCTGGGATACGCACAGCGCGGCGGCAGTCCGTCGGCGCGTGACCGCATTCTGGCGACGCAGATGGGGGATTACGCGGTGGATTTGCTCAAACGCAACCGCCGCAACCGCGTCGTCGTGATTAAGCAGGAAAAAATCAGGGACATGACCATTGAGGACGCACTTGATCCCGTGAAAACGCCAAAAGTGCTCAGTCAAGATGATTTTGCGTTGCAGCAAAGAATGTCGCCGTCATTTTCGGAGGTTACATGGACGAAATCAAGCGCCAAACTTGTTTGAGCTTGCGCCGCCGCATATTGGAACGCGCGTTTTTCCGCATGAATGAAATGCAGCGTGCGGCTGTTTTTTGTGTGCGGGGGCCACTTCTGGTTCTGGCGGGTGCGGGGAGCGGCAAGACGACTGTTTTGGTCAACCGCATCGCGAACATCGTCCGTTACGGCGAAGCCTATCACAGCGAACAGTTCAGCCGCGAACCGAGCGGCGCGGACATCGCCCTGATGGAGTCCGCCGCGCAAGGCGACGCGCAGGCTTTGGAGAAGATCGCGCCGTTGCTGCGCGAAAATCCATGCCCCGCGCGGCAAGTGCTCAGCATTACGTTCACCAACAAGGCGGCAAACGAGATGAAAGAACGTCTTGCGGCGATTTTGGGCGAAACCGCGCGCGATTTGTGGGCGGGTACGTTCCACTCCGTCTGCGTTAAAATCCTGCGCCGCCACGACGGCGGTTTTCCGGAATTCAACGCGCACTTTGCCATCTATGATGCCGACGACAGCCGCCGCATGATGAAAGAAGTCCAGCGTCAGCTTGAGGTTGACGAAAAATATTTGCCGTGCAAGCAAATATTGAACGCCATCAGCCGCGCGAAAGATCAATTGCTCACGCCCGATGATTTTGCGCGGGAATCCGTGCACAGCGACGGACGGCAGCGTCTGATCGCCGAGGCGTACGCGCGGTATCAAAAACTGCTTGCCGCCGCGAACGCCATGGATTTTGACGACATCATCTTCAACACTGTCAAACTTTTGGAGCAAAACGCCGAAGTCCGCGCGCATTATCAGCAGATGTTTCGCTACATATTGGTGGATGAATACCAAGACACCAGCCACGCGCAGGATCAATTGATTTGTATTCTTGCGGCAAAGCACCGCAATCTTTGCGTTGTCGGCGACGACGACCAGAGTATTTATAGCTTTCGAGGCGCGGTGGTGGATCATATTTTGCGTTTTGATACGCTGTTCCCCGAGGCGCGCGTGGTGCGTTTGGAGCAAAATTACCGTTCTACCCAAGCCATCCTGAACGCCGCGAACGCCGTCATCAAAAACAACGCCTACCGCAAGGGCAAGGAGCTTTGGACGGCGAACAACCCGGGCGAGGCGCTGATCTTTCAAAAATTGCAGGACGAGCGCGAAGAAGCGCAATGGGTCGTCGACACCATCCTGAGCAACGTATCCGGCGGCAGGATGTTCGGCGAACACGCGGTGCTTTACAGGGCGAACGCCTTGTCAAACTCCGTGGAGCAGGCTTTTGTTCGCGCGGGAGTGCCTTACCGCATCATTGGCGGAAGACGCTTCTATGAGCGCAAAGAAATCCGTGATGCCTTGGGCTATTTGCGCGTGATTGCGAACCCTGCGGATGATTTGCGTTTGCGCCGCGTGATCAACGAACCAAAACGCGGCATCGGCGAAACCACGGTGGGTCACGCGTCGTCCATCGCCGAAGAGGAGGGCGTGAGCCTCTATCAAGTTTTTTTGCGCGCGGATCAATATCCCGCACTGCACCGTGCGGCGGGGCGCATTGCGGTCTTCATGCGCATGATCGAAAAT
>JAITDE010000094.1 GCA_031282735.1 Oscillospiraceae bacterium
TCAGCTCCATGAAGTTAGTTGAAACAGAAGTATAGCTTTAATTCTTCGTCCTTGATCATTTTCCTGAATTTTCTCCTTAACAAAATGAAGTATAATGAAAAGCTGATGCCGAATAAAAACATAAATATCGTGATAACAATCTCCGCGGCAAGATTGTTGTATGCCGCGATGCTGGCATTCATGTTTGAAAATCCGCCCGTACCGGCCGTGGAAAAGGCATTGATGAGAGAATCATAAAATGGAAGTCCTACGATATAAAGAAGTATGATAAGCAACCCTGTCATTGCCAAATAAATCAGGCACATTATTTTAGCCGTCTCGCGTATCTTAGGAACGATTTTATCAGGCGACGGACCGCTGGTTTCCGCTCTTAAAAGATTGACCGACGACGCGTGCATAGACGGTATTACCGCTAACAGAAACACTAAGATCCCAATTCCTCCGATCCACTGAGAAAAACTCCTCCAAAACAGAATTCCATTGGGCAGGGCTTCAACATTGGGCAATATGGTCGATCCGGTTGTTGTAAAGCCGGATACGGATTCAAAAACGCAATCAATGAAATTGTTGAAGTATCCGGAAAAATAAAACGGCAAAGCGCCGAAAAGCGACAAGAACAACCACGAAAGACCGGCGGTTGCAAAAGCATCTTTCGTTCGGAATATTTTATCTTTGGGCTTTAATATAAATAACAAAGTTCCTGTTAAAGCCAATATTAGAATTGACCATAAGAAAGCCAGGTGGTCGCCGTCGCCGTATATGAATGAAACGAAAAGGGGAAAGAGCATAAGCAATGCTTCTATTTGGAGTATATTCCCGATCAATTTGAAAATAAGTCTATAATTCATTTTCAGCTCGTCCCTCTTGTTTCGCTATCCTGTTCGCTAAAATATCGTCAAGTTCGTGTATATCATTGTTTTTCGCAACAATGATTACACTATCGCCTGCTTGAATCCGCGTTTCACCTGAAGGAATGATAATATCAGAATTCCTGACGATACAGCCTATCAAAATTCCTTTTTTTAATCGCAGGTTTTTAATAGGCAAATCAAGACATCTGTTCTTTTTATTCGCGTGAAATTCAATTGCGTGCGTAGTTCCGCCTTCACCGGAAGTGATTTCGTGTATTGTTAAAATGTTACTTCCAATCGCGCCGGTTAATCCATCAACATATCGAACAATGGTATCGGCTGTTATGTTTTGGGGCGTTATGACGCTTCCCAAGCCTAAATTCTTGATCATACTATGATGGATATGATTTACCTTTGTGATGACTTTTTTTACACCCATTTGCAAAGCATAAAGAGAAATGATAGCGTTTTCCTCATCTCTATCTGTCAGGCACACGAAAGCGTCCATGTTCTCAATTTCTTCGGCAATAAGAAGCTCTTCATTTATTCCATCCCCGTGGATGAATATGCAATGGCGATCAAGCTTGGCTAAGGATAACGCTTCACATAACGCTTCGCATTTCTCCCTGTTTTTTTCAATGATTTTGATGTGTGTTTTAGTGGTATGTCTTTTTAAAAGTTCGGCAAGATAATAAGTGATTTTACCGCCGCCGATGATCACGATATCTTGCGTTTTCGGTTTCTTTTTGAGATGCGAAAAAAAAGCCATAATTTGGGACGGTCGCCCTAATATTTTGACTACATCTGATTTTTCAAAGACAAATTCACCGTGCGGAATCAGCGATTTTTTATCCCGTTCAACAACCGCGAGAAGAACGCCCATGTTCTTGTTAAAGACTTGAGATACGCTTTTGCCCACGAAAAAATCCGGTGTTTCCGATGCTTTAAAAGAAACAAGCTCGACTCTGCCGCCGACAAAAGTATCAATACAATCAGCAGTCGGATATCGGAGAAGTCTTGAAATTTCTCTCGCCGTTTGTCGTTCGGGATTGATAATCATATCAATTCCGAGGGCTTTCCAGAGTTTGTTGAATTCAAGCATATACTCTGGATTTCGCACCCTCGCTACTGAATGCTTTGTTCCAAGATGCTCTGCCATAATACAGCATAACACATTTAGTTCATCGGCATCCGTTGTGCTAACAATCAAGTCAGCGTGTTTGGCGCCGGCTTCAATCAATACTTTTTCGTTTGCCCCATTGCCCGAAACAAATATTGCGTCAATCGGTTCAGCTGAATCACCAAAAATATGCGGATTTTTGTCAATGACCGTTACATGAACGCCCTTTTTTTCGGCTAAAACTTTTGCAATTGTGCAGCCGATTTTTCCGCATCCGACGATAATTATTTTCATAGCATGCGTCCTTTTCTGTAAGAACTTGCAAAAAACACACAAAAACGCTACAACAGGGGCCGAAAGGCGGCGATTAATCATGAAAAGCCGGACGCGATTTTTTAGGTTCGCCGTTCATTCTGATTCAGCTTTGCGAAAAGCTTTTTGTTCGCGGCATAAAGTTCTTTATAAACCGCAAAACAGCGATCGTACCGCGCCGTGTTCGACGCGTTTGGCTGGAATGTTTTCACTTTTGGGATCAGCTTTTTGGATTGGCTGATACTCGGAATCAGTCCCTTGCCCGCCGCGACCACGACCGCCGCACCCACACTGCCGACGTTTTGAGGGCTTGCTACCGTTTCGATCGTGCGTCCGAAACAATCCGCCATCATTTGGCACATCACGTCCGACAGTGCGCCGCCGCCCACAAAGCGGATGGGGTTGCCAGTTTTGATTTTTTTATCCTGCGTTTCGAGAAGCCAGCGCAGATGAAAAATCACGCCCTCCACCACTGCGCGGATCATCTCTGTTTTGCCTGTTTCGAGGCTAATGTTGAAGAACATCCCGCGCGCGTTGGGATCTTCGAAGGGGCAGCGATTGCCGTGCAGCCACGGCGTAAAAATCACGCCGCCTGAGCCGATATCGACCGTATCAATCACGCTCATCAAATAATCATAGAGATTGGTGTACTCCACCTCCCGATCGGGACGCTGATGCCGCAGGTCAAACTCCTTGTTCAAATACAAATTGATTTCATCCAATGCCAGATGATCTTTGACCCATTCCACACATTTTCCGGCGGTTTCCTGCTCCGCAAAATAGTTGAACAATCCATGTTCAGCGCCAACAATCGCGGCGATCATCGCGGTTGTATCCACCATGCTTTTGTCCACGACGGTGGAAACCCAGCCGGACGTGCCCGAATAAATATGCGTGTCGCCCAGCGCGGACGCCCCCGCGCCGACACCTACCAACGAAGCGTCGCCGCCGCCGCCGAACACGGGAATACCGCCGACCAGCCCCAGTTCTTTCGCCTGCGCCTGACGCAAAACGCCGACTTCCGCCGTGGATGGCACAATTTCCGCCAAGTGATCCCACCGCACGCCAAGCATTCGGGTGATTTCGCGGCTCCAACCCTCTTTGCCGGCACGGATATCATAAAGCAACGTCGCAAAAGCGGAATCCCGCGTCATCACGCAACGACCCGTCATGCGGGCGATGATCGCCTCTTTCACGTCAAGCCATTTGTATGTTTTGGCGAAGACATCAGGTTCATGCGCCTCCACCCATTTGTATTTCCACACGGGATCTTTGACGCTTGCGGCGACCGCGCCTGTCACGCGCAACGAACGCAGAAGCCGCACGATATTCGCGCCCGCAATCTGCGGTCCGTACGCCATGCCGGTCTCCAGTTCCTTGCCCGCTCGCTGATCCATGTAACTCATGGCGCGGCGCACGGGCAAGCCGTCTTGGTTCACAAGCACAAGCCCCTGCATCTGTGAGCAAAACGAAATGCCCTCAATGTCGTTCGGGCTGACGTTCGTTTCGGCGAGCACAGAGCGCGTTGTTTCGCACATTGCGCTCCACCATTCGTCGGGATCTTGTTCCACGCCGCCATCCGGCAGCACATAAAGCTCATAGCCCGCGCTTGCGCCCGCAAGCATTTCAATTTGCTGTTCAATGCGGAACAAACACGTTTTTACCCCGGTTGTGCCAATGTCGTAACAAAGCGCTAACATCCCCAAAACCCCGTTCCCATTCTGTTTTTTTTCTGTTTTTTTATATGCTGTGTTTTGATTTGTAAATTAAAAACACAATCCCAGCGTTTCGTCCAATCCAAACGCAATGTTCAAGCACTGCATTGCCGCGCCTGACGCGCCTTTGCCTAGATTGTCGAAACGCGCGATGAGCAACACGCGTTCGCGGTTGCCTTGGACGGTTAGCTCCATGCTGTCGTGCCCGCGCAGGGTGTTCGACGCCGCAAAAGCGTCTTCGCCGAACGCGTCGCTTTGCGTGATTTTGATCATCGGCTGACCGCAATACGCTTGGCGATAGCAATCCAACAGCAAAGGCAAATCGACGGGTGAGGCAAATTGAGATTGATGCAACTGCACCGTCACTTGCATGCCGCGGTCGAAATCGGCGACGATGGGCGAAAAAACAGGCACGTGCGTCAGTCCGGCAATACGCGTCATTTCGGGCAGATGTTTGTGCGATTGCCCAAGGGCGTATTGGCGCGGCGATTGCAAAAAATCGTTTGCGGCGCGCGTGTCGGCGGTGTATTCTTCCATCATTGCCCGGCCGCCGCCCGTGTAGCCTGTGAGCGAAAAGCAGTGCAACAGAACGCCGCGCGGCAACAAACCGCCGCGCAATAGCGGCACGACCAACGCCAAAAAGCCGCTCGCGTGGCAACCGGGCACGGCAATCCGTTTTGACGTTTGGATTGCTTTGCGGAAATCCGCGCCCAGTTCGGGGAAGCCGTATGCCCAACCCGCCGCCGTGCGATGTGCCGTGGATGCATCCAAAATCACGGCGTTTGAGCCATGCGCCAGTGCAACGGATTCACGCGCGGCGGTGTCGGGAAGGCACAAAAAGACGGCATCAGCGGCAAAAATGGCATTGCGCCGCGCTTTTGTATCTTTACGAAGATCTTCCGGCAGCGTGATGAGTTCCAAATCGCCGCGCGCCGCCACAAGTTCCGCAATGCGCAGACCGGTTGTGCCGGCTTTGCCGTCGATGAATATTTTTAGCATGCAAACTCCTTGTGTTTTTTATGATTATGATTGTTGCGCAAAAAATCAATGATCGCGCGAAGCGACTAAAGTATCGACAAATCAAACGGCGTTTGCTGATAGACGAAATAATTCATCCAATTCAAAAAGAGCAGGCTTGCACAGCCGCGCCAATTCATCACAGGCGTTTTTGCGGGGTCGTCGTTCGGAAAATACCCGACGGGAACTTGCGGATCAATACCCTTTGCGATGTCGCGTGCGTATTCATTCGCCAGCGTGTTGCGGTCGTATTCCGAATGCCCCGTCACATATACGTTGCGGTTGGAGGTGTCGCAAACGATGTGAACACCGGCGAGCGGCGAAAACGTGAGCAGATTCAACCCCGGCTCATTGTCGATATCTTCGCGCAAAACGGTGGTGTAACGGGAGTGCGGCGCATAAAAACGGTCGTCGAACCCGCGCAAAAGCGCATGCGTGGGCAGGAGCAGTTCGTGTGCGTAAATGCCCGACAGCTTTTTCGGCAGCGGATGCTTTTGAATTCCATAATGATAGTAAAGCCCCGCTTGCGCTCCCCAGCAAATGTGCAGTGTTGAATAGACATGATGTCGGCTCCAAGCGAACAATTCTTGCAATTCTTCCCAGTAGTCCACGTCCTCAAAAGCCATGGTTTCAACGGGCGCGCCTGTGATAATCATGCCGTCGTAGTGATTGCGGCGCACCTCGTCAAATGTTTTATAGAACTCCAACAGGTGCTCCTGCGAGGTGTTTTTGCTCACGTGCGATGCCACGTGCAGCAGGTCGATATCCACTTGGATGGGCGAATTGCTCAGCAGACGCAACAGCTGTGTTTCGGTTTCGATTTTTGTTGGCATCAGGTTCAAAATCGCAATGCGCAACGGACGGATATCCTGCGAAGTCGCACGTTCCTGCGACATCACAAAGATGTTCTCGTTTTCTAATATTTCACGCGCGGGCAGAGCCGCGTCAATGTTGATTGGCATTCGTCGAACCTTTCTATGATTTTATGTTTTTTTGCTTTGCACTTATATATTAGAGAACCTTTTGAGCGCCGCCGTCAAACGGGGTGTCGTTCGCGAAGCGTACGCAGCCGCCGAACGCGTCGCACAATTTGACTGCATAGCTTGTTTGCTTTTCGCTGATTGGAACAATACACCGCAATGTGCGCATCGGCTGCAGGGCATTCGGGTCAAAATCGGACAGCACAAAGCTTGTTTTGCCGCAGACAACCGACAATTGATTGCACGTCAGCGGTGCGGACATACCGAAATTCGTGATGCAAAATTCCAAACCGTTCTCCGTGCGTTTCGCGTTCGACAGAGCCAGATGATAGCCCAAATGGTATTGGATATAATCGAACGCGCTGGATTGCGCCGCATGGATGTTGGGGTTATATGGCAAATGATACCGCGCGGGATCAAACGGCATCGACTGCCAGCGTTCGAGCGTGTAAGGGCGGTTTTTGCCGGCGTCCTCGCGGAAATTGTGCTCCAGCGACAGCGTGGTCAGGTGATACCGCGCCATTTCGGGGATCAATTTTTCGGGCGGCAGATTGTTCAGCGGCAGTTGCGCGGGATCGTCGTTCATTGCGGCGCGTCCCCAAGGCAGTTCGCCGTCGTTGATTGTGTGCGCAAAATGCGCCAGCAACGCGGGTTCTTGCTCTTTCGGCATCAAAAAGCCCCATGGGTGCGTGTAGTCGCCGATGATGTAATCATGGTGCATGGCGGCTCGCGCGGCGTGCTTTTGCGCGATTTGATCACGCAGTTCAGGCGTGCGGAACTGCACGAACAAGTGTTGCGGCAAGCTTTCGATCAATTGATCGAAAACGCGCCCCGCGCGGCGCATGTCGAACGCTTTGCAGGAGTGTCCCTCGCCCCAATAGCCGATCAATCCCGCTTGCACGGCAAAGACCGTGCCGCAAAACGACGCGTGATTTTGCGCAATCCAACGCGCGATTTGTCGCAAATGCATTGAAACATAGAAATCGTTGGCATCGCGCGTGCTTTCGGTCGCATACGCGAAGCGCAGCAAAACGCGCAAACGATGGGTTACGCAACGCGCAAAATAGGCGTTGAGCTGAGCGAAAGCGCGCGCGTCCAGCGGCGATTGTGTGTAGTTGCTTAAATAGACATAGAGCTGCAAAACGGTTGGACACTCATTTTTGTATTTTTCGACCAATCCGTCCAATTTCAGGAACGGGTCTTGCGCCGTTCCGGGGTAGCTCTGCAACGGGTCGCCTAGCGTGATGTAACTTTCCATGCGCAAGCCGCGGCATGGGTTTTGCAAGAGTGCGCCCGCGTTTGCGGATGTCAGGAAAGGGATGCTGCCGTCGGGCGCGAAGCTCGCCGTTTCGTATCGCGCTTGCGTCTCAGGCATAGCGACTCCTTTCCATGGCGTGCATATCGCGCGGATTTTCGATATTATAGCACATCGGCGCAAAAATTGCAAATATTTTTCAGGTGTATGCAAAAAATTTACGTCCAAACTACAAGAGGAGAACAAATAACAAAAAGGAGCTGTTATCTTGAGAAATTATCAGCAATGTTTACTCGACCCATCGCAGGCGGCGATTCTCATCATCGACCATCAGCCGCAAATGTATTTCGGTGTGCAAAGTCACGACAGGGCGGAGATTCTTAATCATGTGACCGCACTGGCAAAAGCCGCGCAGGTTTTTCAAGTGCCTTGCATTCTGACGACTGTGGAGGCCGCGCAGTTTTCGGGGTATATGGCGCAAAAATTGCAGGGCGTCTATCCGCAAACAATGCCGATTGACCGCACGTGCATCAATTGCTGGGAAGATCAGAATTTGCGCAAGGTCGTTGCGGGAACAGGAAAAAAGAAGCTCATCCTAGCCGGATTGTGGACGGAAGCCTGCGTCACGTTCCCCGCGCTGTGCATGCTGGAGGATGGTTATGACGTGTTCGCGGTGACGGACGCTTGCGGCGGCGCGAGCGAAGAAGCGCACGATATGGCAATACGGCGCATGGCGCAGGCGGGCGTTGTGCCGGTGACGTGGCAGCAGGTGATGCTCGAGTTCCAGCGCGATTGGAACAACAAGGACACCTACGACCAAGTGATGGAAATCATTAAGGAATTCAGCGGCGCATACGGATTGGGCGTGGAGTATGGCGAAACCATGGTTCAGCCCGCGCATATTCAACTGCACAAGGCGTAAAAAAACCAGTTAGATATTTTATCTTGCGTTTGCCATTTCGTTTTGTATATCGTGACCAATCCTGTGCAAACTATTGCAGACACCGAACATGACACAAGGAGATGAAATCAAACATGTTAGACCGTATCGCATTGATCCTCGTGGTTCTCGGCGCACTCAATTGGGGCAGCATCGGATTGTTCCAATTTGACGTGATCGCTTGGATTTTCGGCGGACAAGGCGCGATTGTTAGCCGTATTCTCTACACGCTTGTTGCGTTGGCTGGCATTTGGTGCGTTTCGCTGCTTTTCCGCGAACATTCACTGCTCGAAAACAATGAAGACTAATCCCAAAAGCAAAGCCCCTGCGGGAATTTCCGCGGGGGCTTTTGTTTGCGTTTTTCCGCGTAGCATGTCAAACATTCTTTGATTGCCAAAAGAGGTCAAGTTGCATAGAATGAATTGGACTGTTGATGTCCAAATATCGCAATCAAAGGAGAAAATGAATCATGCAATATCAGGGCAACCCCTACAATCCATATGATGCAAGTCAGTGCGAGGAACGACGTGAGAAGCTAGCGCCGATATCTCAAAATTGCAGGCAGCACGCGAATGGCGCGGTTCCCGCCGCAAACAATTGCCATGGCGTATGTGTAGCGCGGCGCAGCTGCGGAAAGTGTGGCAGAGCGACCGGGCCAACGGGTGCCACGGGTGCAACCGGCGCAACAGGAGCTACCGGCGCAACAGGTGCTACAGGCGCTACCGGCGCAACAGGAGCTACTGGCGCAACAGGCGCTACAGGCGCTACTGGCGCAACAGGGACAACTGGCGCAACAGGCGCAACGGGCGCAACGGGCGCGGCCGTCCGTATTCTTGGCACATTGTCCGATCCTTCGGAATTGCCGCTCTCTGCCGATCCGGGCGACGGTTATCTGATTGACGACGACTTTTATGTCTGGGATGGCGCGGCGTGGCAGAATGTCGGCGCGATTCAAGGACCGAAAGGCGAACCGGGCGCAACAGGGACAACCGGCGCAACCGGCGCAACGGGTGCGGCCGTCCGTATTCTTGGCACATTGTCCGATCCTTCGGAATTGCCGCTCTCCGCCGATCCGGGCGACGGTTATCTGATTGATGGCAACTTTTATGTCTGGGACGGCGCGGCGTGGCAGAATGTCGGCGCGATTCAAGGACCGAAAGGCGAAACGGGGGCTACCGGAACAGTAGATACGTCGAATTTCTACAATAAGCAGGAGATAGACGATATGTTTGCCGTCTGCGGCTGTGATTTCACCACCTCATGCGCACAGCCGAGTTACACTTACGTGAGCGTTGAAGGTCGATTCCAGACGACGCCCGGAATCGTGGTGATTCAACCGTCCGGCAAGGATGAATCTACAATCATTCCGCTTGACGCAGGACCGGATTTTTTGACGGCAGACAGCTATAACCGCAAGATTTATGCCGTGATGCCAAACCACAAAGATATTGTTATCATTAACGCCGATACAAACGAAATGGAGCTTGAATTCAATATCAATCGGGAGAACGGAACAATCAGCGGCAGGATAGCGGTAGATCCTTACACGCACAAGCTTTATGTGCCGCTTTCGGATAGCACGATCCAAGTTTTTGACGCAAACAACGGCACGTGGCTTGGTGAATTTGATTCATATATTCAGAGCGGGCAGATAACAGATCTCATCTATAATCCAACCACCGATCGCCTATACGCGCGCGGCAACGACAGCATTTACAGAGGCAATTACGGCTTTTTAAGGATGTATGATGTTACGGAAGGGCAACTTCTCAACGAGACGACGTTGCCCTATAACAACGATGGGGATAACGACGGATTGCTTGATATATGCAACGACACCTACTATGTGCAGTCTGTTTCAAGCAGTTTCGACGGCTCAATCAGTGCGCTTGACGGCGCAACGCTTGAAATAAAACAGGAAATTCAGCTCAGCGGTCCGGTGAAAACAATCGCGCTTGATCCTGTACTGCATCATTTGTATGTTGTGACAGGAGACGATTATGAAACGATCGAAGTGGTTGACACCTGCCTTGGCAGTGTGATTGCCGTGATTGGCAATCCATCAGGCGCTTCCGCGGCTTTTCATGGTATGCTTACGGTTGATTCAACGAGTCACAATCTTTATGCGAATGATGATGTCAATGATACTGTGCACGTTTTTGACGGTTATGACTATGGTTATCTTGGCTACATGGTAAAGAGTTCGGTTGGCGTTATGGATGCCGCCGCAAACGTCGGATGTGTCAACTGCGCACCGTGCGTTGTTTCAGAAGCAATCGCCCCCAACGAGGAGCGGGATCAGCCGATTTGCCAGAATTGCGAACCGACGCTCTTCACCGCAACAGGCGAGATCCAGCAGATTGCGGCGGGCGCGCAAAAAAATGTTGTGTTTCAAAACACCAAAATCAACCTGAATCATGCCGTTCAACCCAACGGCGACGGCAGCTTTGACGCGCAAACCGATGGGGTATACGAAATCCAATACCGTGTGCCTGTTCAACGCGTCGCGTATGGGCTTGCTCAAATTAGCCTGCGTGTGAACGGCGAGGAAATCCCCGAAGCCGCGGCGTTTGGCGGCGACGTGAGTCCGACCGTCTATTTGCGGCTTGCGGTGGGCGATAAATTGACTGTGCAAACGAAAAACGCGGCTGATCGCGTGTGCGAACTGAGCGGGCAGAGTATTTCGATCAAGAAACTTGGTTCATGAAATGGCGTTCATTGACGACGCCGCCCTGGTTGGGCGGCGTTGATTCATGATTGCTTTGGCGTTAACAGTTGTTTTCAGGCACGGGAGAAGTGTGTTTCAACCGCGTGTTTCAGCTTGGTGATGTCGCGGTCCGCGAAGCAGTGCCCCGCGATGCCGACTGCCGCCGCGCCATCGATGTTTGCTTGTGTGTCGTCCACAAAAAAGCAATCTTTTGCGTCAAGATTGAACCGCTCCAAAAAGCATAAATAAATCTCACGCTGCGGCTTGAGCAAACGGACGTCGCAGGAGGCGAAAACGCCGTCGAAGCAATCAAAACACGGAATACGCCGTTTGACGCGGTGGAACGCGTACGGCGCGTTGCTCAGCAGATAGATCCCGAACCCTTGCGCCTTGAGTTCCCTTGCGTAGTCGTTCGTTGCGTGTATCACGGGCATAAAATCCAAGTAAGTCTTCACCATGTGATCAATTGCCGCGTGGAACACTTGCGGAAGGCGCGCGCAAGCGGCGTCGATTGTTTGTTGCTCATCCAAATCGCCCCGATCCATGCGATTCCAAATGCCGCTGTGCACAAGCGCGTCGTCAATTTGGGACAATTGCGCACTCGAAAATGCCGAAAAGTACTCCTGATGCAGTTCGTCCCACGAAAAACTCAAAAGGACGCCGCCCATGTCGAAGATGATATTTTTTTGTTTCATATTGGTGTATAGAACTCTCCTGTTGTATTTGGGTTTTGCGTCTCACGCTTCACTATACGTTATCAATTATCCGTTGCCGTCGCCGTTTCTTCAATCACGCGTTCAAACGTGACGGCCGCGGACAACAAACCGTCCGCATAGATCGTCATGGTGTCGCCGTCAATTTCAAAATCGTATTCGCTCGTGTGCGACACAAACGCGAGCGTATACGTTATGTTCAACTGGTCTTTCTCCCCCTCTTCGTCCGCCGGAATAACCTCGTACGTACCCGAAATCACCGCCGAAAGCGACAAAAAGCTGAGACCGACTTCGCCTTTGTTGATATTATCCTCGCTTGGCGTGAACGTGAGGGCGGAAAAATCCGCATCCACGCTCCGCGCGGTCCATTGCCCCGCCAACTGTTGCCCCAGACTCAGGGGAAGCGTACACGCGAACAAACTCACGAGCATACAACCAATCGCCAAAAGCACCGCGGATTTTTTGAATAACAATTTCATCAACATCACTCCCTTACGGATAGTATAGCAGATTATGCGCCAAAGCGCAAGATCCACGCGCAAATTTTACGGATCAATCAGCGAATGCCAAATCATGCCGTCCGGCCGGATATATGCGCGATAGTACGCGCGGTTGTTGTCTTCCATTTCGTGCGTGAGTTCCACGTCGTCCAGCAGACGCGTCGCTTGGGCAACGCATTCATCCGCCGTTTGGAACGGCAAAAAATTGCGCCCCGCCGCAAACGGCGCGGGAACGGTATAAAACGGCGTTTCGCACACGACCGCGCGTGATGCCGCCATGTATTCCGCCATTTTCCAGCCGATGGATCGATACAAGCCGTCATTTGCGATACAGATAAAATTTTCTTTCAGCATATTTCGGAACGCGGCGCGCGACGGTTTTTCTTTTATCAAAACAAGATCAGGAGCAATACGTCTTGCCAGCGGCGTGTTGACGACACCGCCACAAAACCGATCGCCCAGTGCGCGGCGCAAAGCGCGGATGCATTCGATCCGTGTGTTGTTGACGCGATTGAACCCGTCGATGGTTTCTTTTGCGCAAATTTTCGCCTCATCAAGCGTCATTCCGTTTTTTGGATGCATAAATGTGCGCTCCGTGATGCCGCCGCTCTCCCAAAGCCGCGTGTAAAAAAGCACGCGATAGTCGCGGTAATGCACATGCGATTCATAATCTTCAGGCACGGCGATTGCGGCGCGGCGAGTGATTGCGTCAAACGGATTGTCTTTGCACGAAATGAGATAATTCAAGCCAAGCGGACGCATCAAATGCGCGTTTGGGAGGTTTTTGTGCATTGCGGGGTCATAGCTGCGTTTGCAATACTTGCTCAACCTGCCAATGTTTGCGTCAAAAGCCGCCATATCGCGCATTTGCTGGTAGCCGTCGTCCATGTCGTAACCGATGACACGACCGTCGCTTAAACGCGCTTGTGCGGTCACGTTGTGGGGATAACCATCTTCCATTTGCAAACGCGCAAAACGGCACTGCGTCACCTCCAGCAGACCTTGCTCCTGCAGCAATTGAAATCCGGCGCCGATTTGAGAAAGATGCTGCGCGCCTCCGCAAAAATCAAGCGCAACTTTCAGGGAATCCATGGAACGCACACCCCTTGTTTTGGTTTTGATCATTCATGCAAATTGCAAATTTTGGAATTCTTTTGTTTTGCGTCATATATCCGCGCGAATTGCGTCTGTATTGCTTGCGTTTCGTCGTTTTTTGTGCTAACATGCAAAGGCGTGGATTGCAATATCGCATCAACGAGATCGTTTCAGCCGAGTTGCGTCGTTCCGCCGTTTTGCCTTCGCATTGCCGCGGAATGGATTGCCGCACGCCAATGCCGATCCGGTATGGCGCACGGCAAGGGTCTTGTTGGGGGAGACTACTCAAAAAGCGGCGTTTTTTGAAAAATCGCAGCTTCGTATACCGTGTTTACGGTTTGCCGGCGGTTTTCGTTGGTTTATATTGTGCTTTTGCCTATGCGTTCGGGCGTGGCAAATGTCTTGCGGTCCGCGTTGCGGGGATCAGGTTTCGGCGGGTGAAAACCGCGCTGCCTGGTCCTTGCTTTTTGAATGCCGGAGTTTAGGGGTCAGACGCGGTCAATCACTTATATTTTCTCTATCCATCCTCCGCAAAGTATTTCTTGTTGTGCAAATACGCCGGCGACTTTGGATGTATCGCGCCCGCCAATTCGTTGAATCGGATTGCCTTATCGCGATTCCCCAAACGGTCGTTGCACACGCAAAGCTGCATGTAGGGCAGATATCCGTAGCAGTCCTCCAGCAAAAACGCGCCCGAGGTGTCGTTGCGTTCGCAAAGCAAAGCGGCTTGATACCAAAACATCGCCCGCTGATAGGCGTTTTTCGTGAAGAAATGATACCCGAGTTCACAGCATAACTCCGCGCGCGGCGTGTCGAATTCAAAACTGCGCAACAATGCGCGCAAGGCATCGCTTGGTTGATTCAGCGCGTTATAGCACTGCGCGAGCACGCGGCACGCTTCAATATTGTTTTCAATCCAACCCTTGCCGTCGCCCAAAAAACGCTCGAACCGCGTTGCGGCATCGGCATAGCGGGCGTTGTAATACAGTTCGCGGGCGTAGTAGAATTGCTCACGCGGGGAGAGCGTTTTGCCGGCGGCAAGGAGACGTTCAAATATTTTGAGGTTGCGCAGCGGATCGCTGTGCGGCTTGCGCTTGTGCGTCACCGCGCCTTGCAGGTATTGGATATGCCCGAACGGCGCAATGACTTCGTGGATCGCGCCCTCCCACCGCGCCATGGCGCAGTTGCGCAAAATCCGTTCGCGATAATAACTGAACGTCGGCTTGCCGTCTTCGTCAAAAGCGATGTTGTATTTGAGCATCACCGTGTCGACATCGGCGGGGAGCGTTTTTTTGATCGTCTCAAAATGCGCGGCATCTTCAGGCAAAATCACGTCGTCGGCATCAAGCCACATCAAGTAATCGCCCGTACCTTTTGAAAACGCAAAATTCCGTGCCGCGCTGAAATTGTCGATCCAAGCAAAATCATAGACACGCGGCGTATATCGCGCGGCGATTTCTTTTGTTTTGTCGGTGCTGCCCGTGTCGACAATCACAATTTCGTCCGCAAGATCACACGCACTTTCCAGGCACCGCGCCAAGGTTTCCTCCTCGTTTTTGACAATCATACACAAACTAATCGTTGGCATTGCCTCAACCCTTTCGCTTTTCTTGTCTATCCTATTCAAAAATACAAAAGAATATAAATTGTCCCTTGCATCTTGCGCAAAGATGTTGTATAATTTATCCCAAAAGGAACAGAGAGGATCGCTATGGAAACGCTAAAGGTCATTCGGCTTGGATGCGTCGGTCTCGGCGGGCGCGGGCAGAGCCAAATGCGCGAGATGATGTCCGTTCCCGGCGTTACGGTCGCGGCTTGTTGCGACAAACACCTTGACCGCGCCGAAGCCGCCGCAAAAAGCGCCGCCGCGTTGCAGGAAGAACCCCCCGCGGTTTATACCAATTACAAGGAACTGCTTGCCCGCACGGATATTGACGCCATTCTCTGCTGCTCCACGTGGATCACCCACGCGCGCATCGCGATTGACAGCATGCGCGCGGGCAAGGATGTCGCCATTGAAGTCGGCGGCGCGGCAAGCGTTGAAGAATGCTGGCGGATGGTTCGCGCAAGTGAGGAAACGGGCAAGGTTTGCATGTTGCTCGAAAACTGTTGCTACGATCGCAAGGAAATGGCGCTTTTCCGTATGGTGCGCGAAGGGCTGTTTGGCGAGATTGTGCATCTTGAGGGCGGATACCGCCACGATTTGCGCGAGGAGATCTGCTACGGGCGCGAAAACCGCCACGGGAGGTTGCCCAATTTTATCGCCCGCAACGGGGAACTCTATCCCACGCACCAACTCGGGCCAATCGCAAAGATGATTGGCATCAATCGCGGCAATCGTTTTTTGACGCTGTGCAGTCTCGCAAGCAAATCGCGGGGATTGCGCGTGTTTGTGCAAAAGCGCGAGGGAGCGGAGTATCATCTGGCAAACACGCGTTTTAACTGCGGCGACGTCGTGAGCACGACCATCACCTGCGCCAACGGCGAAACCATCCATCTGACGCATGATTGCTCTCTGCCGCGCCCCTATTCCCGCGCTTACATGATCGAAGGAACAAACGGTATTTTTCAGGAGGCACCCTTTGGCAACGCGATCTATTTGGAGGACAATTCGCCCCCCGACACCGGTTGGGATCACACATGGGAACGTTTTGAGGATACCTATCTGCCGCGCTACGAACATCCGCTTTGGGATCGCTACCGCGCGCAGGGCATACACGCGGGCGGACACGGCGGCATGGATTTTTTGGTCTGCTCCGCGTTTATCCGCGCTTTGCAAACAGGAACGCCCCCGCCCATTGATGTCTACGATACCGCCGCTTGGATGGTTATCACGTGCCTTTCGGAGCAATCGGTCGCCATGGGCGGCGCACCCGTGCCGATTCCCGACTTCACGAACGGCGCATGGATTGAGCGCGAACCGTTTGCCCGCACCGCCTTTTGCCTTGAAGACATCTGCGAGGAATGCTTTTGCAATTAATATTTGTGATATTTGTAATTGATGAAGATTGGAGATAAGAATGTTTGAACTGTTTTTACCTTTTGACGGCGCGGTCTTCGCTTGGGTCAACACCCATTTGCTCCCCGGAAACGGCGGC
>JAITDE010000096.1 GCA_031282735.1 Oscillospiraceae bacterium
ATGATAGCCGCGATTTTCTTTTTGCCATTATTTGCCGTGGGGGGGGGTATGTTTTGACATTGTTCAGACTTCCTTCTTTGTTAAAATTATGTTTGACGCTACCGCGTTAACGTGGAGTATTGTAACATGCTTTGCTGTGATAATAAAGCACTTTTTGAACAATTTTAAGTGTTAACGCGCAAAAAATTTGCGGAATGGTGTTTTTTGGATATGTTTGCTTGATTGATTGACAAAAACAGTGGATGAACACACCAGCCCGCGGAGGTTTCTCCACGGGCTGGTGCGTTATTTAAGGCGCGGCGTTTGCTTAAGCAAAGACATCTGCTTTTACCCACAGCGCGGGGCGAACACCCATTTGATAGGTGACATAGTTGATATGGACACTACCATCAATAAGATCATTACTATCATTGTGCGTTCCTTTGAGATAGGATGCGTTGTTGGGGTAAACCCCACTCGGCGTACGAAGCCACGAATCAATATCATCTCCATCTGTCAAAGCCAGCCAGTTGTTATACGCTGTCAACGGGACTCCGCCAACTGTTTTATCACTGGTGTTGTATATGGCACCAACACTGGGGTTTGATGGATCGTATGTTTTGTGCCAAAAAGTTCCCATGTATTCAGCCGCTTCATCCGCACTCAGCGGGAAGGGAAAGTTGGAGTGGAACGACCAATCTTCGCCGGGTGAACTAAAGCCGCCATAAGATCCAGTATGTAAAAAGCTATCGCCAAGCCGACCAAGCGCGTTGTGGTATTCCGCCTGGGTTTTCAAAGGACCGCTAAAGCCGGTCCACCAAGTATTCATTGTTGCTTGGAGGTCGCTGCCTATATAGTTGTTGCTGTTCGCGCTGGAAAATACAGATTTTGCCGCCACCATGGTGCGGACAATCAGGTAATAGTCCTGTCCGTTTACCTTTTGTTTGGCGATGGCAACCCAATCCACTGAATCGCCTGTCTTCGTCGGAGGCAGGACGTAATCCCGCGCGTTGACAATTTCAGCATCGTCGTCGTGATTCTCTGCCACGTGCCAATCTTCAATGACATTGACGGTGATGGCTATCGTTTGGGTGCCGCCGTCCTTTGGACGAGCGTTAATTGTGATTGTGCCATGTGTATTCTTTGGCACAACGACACGAACAGTCGTCGATTCGCCGGCTGTTTGCAGCCAGTCGGCGCCGCTTGCTTTGCTCCACACGGTTCGACCGGGATTTGTCGACAGATTATCGCCGGTAACAATACCGGTTAGGGTAATGGTTCGATCCGCAACATTCTCAGTCAGTGTCAGCGTAAAGTCATTGCTTGTCGGCGTTTGCGTTGCCGCGCCTTCAGCCTTAACGTGGAATTTTGTTACAGCAGGCGGCGTCGCAACACCTACCGCGTCTTTGATGATTGCTTCGCCATCCGGCGTGGCCTTTTTGTCCCCGGAATACAGCAAATAACTTTCGGTCAAATTGGTTGCTTCCAAGCGGACATCAATCGCGTAGTAGTAATTGTCGTCGGGCGCGACGTCTTTATCCAAAATGACGTTGTCAAGCAACAGGTTTGTTGCTTTGCCCGGTTGGAGCGCACGTGTCCAATAGGCGTAGCCGTCGGTGTCGAGCGCCCACAAGCCGGCGGGATACTGTGCGTCAAGGGCGGCTTTGTTGGCAAGATAATATGACGCAAGAACGACAGGTGATGCAGGCAAGGTTTCTTGTGCTTCCGAGCCGTCTACGAACGGCTGACCATTGGTGTATTCGTAACTGCCCATTTCGCCTGTGCCGGGTTTGTAGATTTTGGTATTGCCAGTCATGTACCAAATGTGGCGGTTTTCGGTTGGGAGCGCGCCGTCGTCGTTTGCGCCGTTGAGATAAGTGTCGTCATCTGCTGGCGCGGTATTGAACAAGCGCACAGCCCAAGTTAATTTTTCGTTGGCGTTCCCGCCGACGATGGGTGTGTTGCCGATTTGCAAATATTCGGCGAACTGCACGCGGACGATCATTGGAGTTTCGCCTGTGTTTTCAACGTAGACATCTTTGTTGACGCCAGCTTCGAAGTCGTCGTGGAGCAGGATATCCGGATTTGCGCCGCCTCTGAATCGGTTGATGAAGTTCTGACCGCGATCGGTGAAAGCAAGTGCGCCGCCGAGACCAATCGCAAGGGCTAGAACGATTGCGATGATTGCCGCGATTTTCTTTTTACCCGACAACTTTTGACGGGTGGCATGGAGTTTGATTGACATTGTTTTACCTTCCTTGTGTTTTGAATATTTTGACGTGAATATCGTCAACGTGGTCATTGTAGCACATTTTTTTGTGAAAATGAAGCGCTTTTTAAATAATTTTAAGTTTTAATGCGTAAAAAAAAGCAAAATGGCAGTTTTTGGATATATTTGCCCGCTTAATTACCAGATTAAGAGGCAAGTGCTTTCGCATTTTGGAAATCTCCGCGATACAACGCAATCCGTCAACTCCCATTTGACAAATGAGCCGTTTTGTGTTATGCTGTTCTTTGTAAGGATATGTCCGTTGAAAGGTGGGGTAAAATTTGCAAGCGAACGAAGCCGCTTTACTTTGTGCGTATTGTATGCATCCGTTGGAAGGCAACGTGAATTGTCCTGCCTGCGGCACTGCTTCTTGGTTTGAGCAAAGCCCCCCGTTGCTTCCGTTGCGCTGTTTGCTGCGGGATGGTCGCTATATGATCGGACGGCAAACGGAGCAAAACGGCGACGGCGTGACGTATCTTGGCTACGACAGCGAAGGAAAAAAGCCTGTGTTCGTGCGCGAATTTTTGCCCAGCGCAATCGCCGTGCGCGACGAAGTATCGCAATTTCTGGCACCCATGCAAGGCTGCGAAATCGCTTGGCAGGACTGTGCGCAGAATTTTTTGGAACTCATGCGTAAGCTCCAGCAACTGCGCGGTCTTTCGGCGTTAATCGCCGTCACAAGCGTTTTTGAGGAAAACGGCACGATCTACGCCGTTTTTGAGTATGTGGAATGGATGACGTTGCGCGAGTTTTTGTTGCGCGGCAAAACAGGCAGTCTGTCGTGGGTGCGCGCGCGCGCGTTGCTGATGCCGGTTTTGTCCACTTTGGGTCACCTGCACAGCCAAGGGATTATCCATAGGGGGATATCACCAAACACGCTGATGTTTGGCGCGGACGGCAAAGTGCGCATCAGCGGATTCAGTATTTGGCAGGCCCGCACAGCGCACGGCGGCTTAACTGCCGAATTGAGCAACGGTTACGCCGCGTTTGAACAATATGGGCTAGACAGCAAACAGGGCACATGGACGGATATTTATGCCTTTGCCGCCGTGCTCTACCGCACAATCACAGGCACGGATCCCGATGATTCCGTCACCCGCCGCCACAACGACCGCGTGATGGTTCCGGCACAAATTGCGGAACGCATTCCGGCGTATGTCATCAACGCGCTGATCAACGCCATGCAGGTTTTGCCTGAGGACCGCACGGCGACGGTCGAGCAATTCCATGCGGAACTTTCCGCCTCGCCATCGGCGACTGCCGCAGCATCCGTCAGCGTTCAAACGCCGCCCCCCGCAAACAAAAACGTTCCCGCGGGCAATATCAAAAAGAAAAAGAAGAAAAAAAATTCGGCGGGTGTCATCGCTTTCAAAACAATGGCGGTGATTGTCGGCATCGGGCTGGTGATCGCCGTCGGCGTGCTGGGCTATGTCTATCAGGATCAATTGACCGCTTTCTTTCAAGACCGATTGAAAGCGGGCGATCCGTCCGCTTTAGCTGCCGTCACAACCCAAACGGCGGCTTTCGCCCCGCAGATGCCCAACCTCGTGGGCAAGGTTTACAGCGAGGCGTTGCTTGCGCCCTACAGTGCGTATTTCAGCGAAATCGTGATTGAAAACACAAATGATCCCAATATTCCAAAAGATCAAATCATGGCGCAGAACATTGCGGAGGGCATACCGCTTTCGTCGGTAAAAAAACAGACGCTCACATTGACCTTGAGTTTGGGCCCCGCAAACAAAAAGTTGCCCAATGTTGTCGGTAAGCCGCTTACAGAGGCACAGAGCACCCTCGAAGCCCTCGGTTACACCGTGAGCGTGAAAGAAAACAAGAACGACGGCACAAAAACGCCGGGCGAAGTAACCGAAATGTTGCCGGCGGCGGGCGACCTTGCCCAAGAATCTTCAACCGTATTTTTGACGGTTTGGGGAGCGGCGGAGAATTGAAAATCGCGGATGATGAAGGTCATTCCAAAATTTTTCTTGACAAGCAATCACGTCTACGATATAATATAAAAAGCACTGCGGCTGTTTGAGCCGAACGGATATTGCCGCAGGCGATTGGAAATTTGACTGCATTGCGCAGTGACTTTTTTAAAAATAAAAAAACAAAGATAAAGAACGGAGGGAGAATGCAACCGAATGGTAACAACAACACAATATCTTGTCACAATCGTTGTAATGGCGGTTTTGATTGCGGCTGGCATTTTCGTGGGACGATTGCTCGGCATCAAGTATCGTCTGCGTGTGGAATCCATGGAACTTGGCACGGCGGAAAAACGCGCCGCAGAAATGATCGCGAGCGCCTCGACTGCGGCGGAATCCAAAAAAAGAGAATCGATTTTGGAAGCAAAGGACGAAATTCACAAACTGCGCACGGAGTCCGAACGGGAACTGCGGGATCGCCGCGCGGAGGTTCAGCGGCAAGAGCGTCGCATCATCCAGCGTGAGGAAACGTTGGACAAACGATCGGACAATCTCGAAAAAAAGGAAGATATCCTGCAAGAAAAGGTCAAAGCGGCTGAAGTGCGGCTTGATGAAATTGAACAGCTGAGGAAGCGCGAATTTGAGATGCTCGAGCGTATTTCGGGTTGCACGCAGGAACAGGCGAAAGCGGAGTTGCTCCAAGAACTGGATGGGGAACTGGAGCACGAAAAAGCGGTTCGCGTGATGGATTTTGAACAGCGCACCCGCGAAGAATCGGACACTTTGGCAAAGGAAATCATCGCAACCGCAATTCAGCGTTGTGCGGCGGATCATTCGGCTGAGACCACCGTCAGCGTTGTGGCAATCCCGAGCGACGAGATGAAAGGGCGGATTATCGGGCGTGAAGGGCGCAACATCCGCACACTTGAAAGCATCACGGGTGTTGATTTGATCATCGACGACACGCCTGAGGCAATCACAATTTCGTGTTTTGATCCTGTGCGGCGTGAGGTTGCGCGGCGTACGCTCGAAAAATTGGTGCAGGATGGACGGATTCACCCATCGCGCGTGGAGGAAATGCACGACAAGTCCCAGCGCGAAGTGGAGGCGACCATCAAGCAAACGGGCGAGCATGCGCTTGTTGAAGCGGGCGTGAACAATGTACACGCCGAAATCGTCAAGCTCCTCGGCAAATTGCGCTACCGCACAAGCTATGGACAAAACGTGCTCAACCATTCGCTGGAAGTTTCGTATATTGCGGGTTTGATGGCGGCGGAATTGGGTGCGGACATCAAGTTGGCGCGTCGGGCAGGTTTGTTGCACGACATTGGCAAGGCGCTGGATCATGAGCAAGAGGGTTCTCATGTGGATTTGGGCGTGGAATTTGCCCGCAAGCATAAAGAGAACGAGCAAGTCGTTCATGCCATACAAGCCCACCACGGCGATGTGGAGTGCAAAACCATTATTGCGTGTTTGGTGCAGGCGGCGGATGCCGTTTCGGCGGCGCGTCCCGGCGCACGGCGCGAGAATCTGCAAAGTTACATCAAGCGGCTCGAAAAATTAGAAGAACTGGCGACATCGTTCCCGGGCGTTGAGCATTCGTTTGCCATTCAGGCGGGGCGCGAGGTGCGCATCATGGTCAAGCCGGAGCAAGTGAGCGACGAGAAAATGGTGTTGCTTGCGCGTGATATTGCCGCAAAGATCGAAAGCGATTTGGAATATCCCGGACAAATCAAGGTGCATATCATTCGCGAGAGCCGCGCAAGCCACATTGCGAAATAATCCCAAATGATGTGTCCGGAGACCGGACGTTAGACTTTTATTTTCAGCCCGTGGAACTTTTTTTCCACGGGCTGAAAGCGGAAGTATGAAACGCTACGCAAACGACCGTGCGGAGCGGGCGTTCACCACAGTCGCCTTCTTTTTATCAAAAAAAGAAGAGAAAAAATAAAAAATGCGGAACTTTTTGCCTTGGTCACCTGTCTTATAGACATTGGGGGTGATTCTGGGTGACGCTGGATGACCTAATCAGGGATGCTTTGCGCGACGCAAGTGAAAGTTGCGCCTTGCCCGAGGAAGTCGCACAGCAAGTTTGGAGCCGCATAACACGGGGCGGCGAGCCCGGGTCAGGGGGAAACACAGATGGATAAGACGAACATTGGCGCACTTGCGGCACAGGCGGCGGCGGGCGACAACGGCGCGTTCCAAACTCTATATGAGCTGAGCCGTAACAAGGCGTACTTCGTTGCGCTTTCCATCGCGAAGAACGAGACCGACGCGCAGGATATCTTACAGGAAAGTTACCTGCGAGCATATCAAAACATCGCAACACTCAAAGATCCTGAGCGGTTTTTGAGCTGGATGAATCAAATTGTCGCAAATCAGGCAAAAAATTACATTGCGCGCATCCGACCGATGTCGCTTGTTGACGAAGACGGCAACGACCCGCTGGATTGGCAGGCCGAAACGGATGTTGCGTATATTCCAGACGAAGGTTTGGATTTGAAAGAAACCAAAGAGCTTGTCCATCAAGCGGTGCAGGAACTTCCAGTTGATCAGCGTTTGTGTGTGCTGTTGCATTATTTTAGCGAACTGGATCTTTCAAGCATTGCGTCTGCCCTTGAAGTGCCGGAGGGCACGGTAAAAAGCAGACTGAGCCGTGCGCGCGCAAAACTCAGGGAGCGACTGAATCAGGACAAAAAAAGCAAGCTCTATGGCATTGCGCCAATCCCGCTGGTTGCGTATTTTCTTGGTTTATCGGCGCAGGAAGTAAATTTAGACGCACTGCCAAACCTGATCACCGTACTGATTGGTGCAACGGCGGCAGGCGCGGCGGGAACAGCGAGTGCGGCGGGATCAACCTCAACAGGCAGTGCGGGCGCGGCGGTCGCAACAATTGCGGCGGATGCGCTTTCCAAAGTGATTGTCGCCGTGGCGGCGGCCGCACTGGTTGTTGGCGGCACAATCGCGGGTGTTGTTGTGGCACAAAAAAACAAAGCAAGTTCGCCGTTTGTTCCTGTCTCCATGGTCACGCAGACGGAAGCGGCGGTCATGACGACCGAAATCAACGGCACAGTGTGGGAGGTTATCCCACAAACAGCCCAAGGCAGTCCGACGACGGGTTATGTGACGCGCATTCCGCAAACACGCTTGAACGATGCCGCGCAGAACGCTCCGGATTTGACGCAATCGCAATCGCAGGCACAAGAACAGCAATCAGCGATGCCGGTGCAATCATCCGGTCAGCAGGACGGATCGTCGGCAATCACGACCGCTACGCAAGTTGCGGCAACGACGACCAAGACTGTCTCGACGCGTCAATCAACCGCAACGCAAGCCACGGATGCTCCGGTGACGGCACAGCCGTATCAATACAGCGACGGCATTATAAACCGCTATGTTGGTTCTGAAAAGATTGTGGTTGTCCCTGCGGTCATTGATGGTACGCCCGTTTTGGCGGTTGGCAATTACGCGTTTATGAACACGAAAGTGGAACAAGTGCGCATCGAAAGCGGCATTCAGTCCATTGGATGGTGGGCGTTTGCCAATTGCGCCGATCTGGCGGTTGTTGAAATCCCGTCAAGCGTAACGTCCATCGACCGCGACGCGTTCTATGGTTTGCGCGGCGTGACGATCCGCTGTCAAAAAGATTCCGTTGCGTATCAATTTGCCTCGGCGCACAATATGCCGATTGATATCATCTGATTTTGTTATATGCACATTCTTGAAGGGTTTGTGAATATAGAACAGAGGCCGCAAGTGTGCTTGCGGCTTCTGGTTTTGTTCTTGTTTTTTCTGCCTTACTTTTTCTGACTTACTTTTTCTGAAGAAAAAGTAAGCAAAAAGACTTTAGCCGCTTCGCGCGATCATCTGCTATCCCAATGCAAAAAAATAACAAAACGGCAACTTTCGGGTATATTCCCCCGTTTGGTTGCCATTTTGTTCTATTTGTTTTGTTACAGCCAAATTGCCATTTCATCAACACCGCATACGGTCTCAAAGCGGATCGGCTTGTTTTGTAATCCCCGCAACGGAGAGGGGCAGGGAATTCGCGTAAAAACTTCCAAAGCTTTTAAAATCCCGTATGCATCGTCCGTTTGCAAGGCTTCGTTGTTGGAATCGATCGCCGCAAGAACCGCCGGCGCGAATTTGTAGGGGCTTGCCGTGGACACAACAACCGTCGGTGTCGTCGCACCCGTTTCGGCTCTGTAGTCTTCCAACACACCGAACGCAACGGCCGTGTGCGGATCGGTTAGGTAATTGTGCCGCCGCCATGTTTTGGCAATTACGTCGGATGTACGGACGTCGTCGCAAGCGCCGCAAGCGAACGTTTGTTGGAGCTTCGCGAGCAAATCCCGCGTGATTTGATATTTGCCGCCGGCGTTGAGTTCGGTCATCCATGCTGCGACGGCGGAAGAATCGCCGTTGGTTGCAAGATAAAGCAACCGTTCCAAATTGCTGGAAATCAAAATATCCATTGATGGCGACTGCGTTTGATAAAAATCCCTGTTGCGGTCATAAATGCCGGTGCAGAAAAAATCAGTTAAAATTCTGTTTTGATTGGACGCGCAAATGAGTTTATCAATGGGCAAGCCCATCTTTTTTGCATAAAATCCCGCCAAAATATTGCCGAAATTCCCCGTCGGCACAACAAAATCAATTTCATCGCCCAATTTGATTTTTTGCGCCTTGCATAAATCGCCGTACGCGCTGAAATAATAGACAATCTGCGGCACGAGCCGCCCCCAATTGATGGAGTTCGCCGAAGAAAAGACCTGATTGCGCGCGGCTATTTTTTCTTTGATCGACGCATCGGCAAAAATCTTTTTCACACCTGTTTGCGCGTCGTCAAAATTGCCTCGGATGCCAACAACCTGAACATTGCCGCCCTCTTGGGTCGTCATTTGCCGCTTTTGCATGGCGCTGACGCCTTCGCTAGGATAAAACACCGTAATCCGCGTGCCGGGAACGTCGCGAAAACCTTCCAACGCGGCTTTGCCGGTGTCGCCGGAGGTGGCGACTAAAATCAGATAATCCTGTTCGCCGCCCATTTTTTTTGCCGATGCCGTGAGCAAACGCGGCAACAGTTGCAACGCGATATCCTTGAACGCGCAAGTTGGACCGCGAAACAATTCCAGCACGTATGTATTGCCGTCCAGCGTCGTTACAGGCGTAATATCGGGCGAATCGAACGACGCGTACGCACCGTCGACGGCGGCTTGCACGTCGTCAGGTGTCCATTCCTCCCGCAAAAACCGGGAGATCACATAAGCCGCGCGCTGTGTGTAGGTCATATTGATCATGGCGGCAAGCTCCGGCGGTGAAATTGCGGGGATCGATCGCGGAACGAACAACCCGCCCTCCGTCGAAATACCTTGCGTAATCGCCTGTGAGACGCTGACACGCACTTGATTGTCACGCGTGCTTGTGTATTGCATAAAAATATCCACCTTTTTTCACTAAAATAGAAGCGCGCAAACATACCTCCGTTTGCAAATGATCGCGCGAAGCGGGATAAAGCGGATTTATTGTTCGCTCAAAAGCCAATTCAAATAATCCTCCTGCGTCGCGATCCCTTTACGGCAGCGCAACCGCCAATTTTTTGCGCTCTCTTTGAATTGCTCAAAAGCTTCCGTATATTTCTCGCCGCCGATGCGTTTTACGCGGGATTGTTTCGCGTTGTAAATTTTCTTGTAAAGCTTCGCGGTTTCGTCGGTGACGGCTTCGGACGATTTTGGACTGGCCGGCGCAAGGTCGCGGCAACTCAGCCCTTTCAGTTTGGGATTGGGGCGGGGGCAATAGCTCTCGGTGCTTTCGGACGATAAAAAATACCGTCCGCACGTGATGCACTGCTTGAGCAAAATACGCTTGCGGATCATCTCAACCAAAAACGATTTCATCAAATGCGAAAATGAAGAATATTCTTGGCAAAAACTCAACTCAAAGGGATAATTATGTTCCATCGCGTCGGCGACAAGCGCCTCAAAGAGTTCTTCCTTGGGTTGAGGCAAAAGCGCGTCGCGATGTTTTTCCATAAGACGCCCCCATCGCTGGGCAACCTGCTCCATTGCCGTTTCGCCCAAAACGGATGTTTCCAGCGTCGCTTTTTCTGTGTAGCGCGTACTGCGTTCCATGTCGAACAATCCAACGGTGAACGTGTACGCCGCCAAACGCAACACCGCGTCAAAACCCTGCTCCTGCTTGCAGACCAGCACTTGACTAATCAAATCATGAAGCAACGACCCGCTGTGCGCGAAAAGTGACGTAAAGTAGGCGATTTGTTTGCTGCGCAAGGGTTCGTCCGATGCGGCGATCTCGCTTGCGTCGCCGTTGGCGAACGCCAAAACAAACTGCCATGGATTTTCCAAGGAAATCCGCCATTTAATCTCCTGATCCTCAACGGTATCCATCAGCGTGAGCGCACACACATCGCTGCCCGCGCATCGAAAAACTTCCAGTGTCATTCTTTTTCCTCTTTCGTTGTCTGGCGTTTTGCTAGATACAATAATCCAGTTCCATGTTTTGCTTTTCCATGTCAACCAGATCCTGCAACGTGTAGCAGTCGACATATTGCGTGATGACGCTTGCCAAACCGTCCCAAAAGCGTTTGGTGGTGCAACGGGAGGCGGCGGAGCAATCCGCGCTGTCGAGGCACGCAAGGGGGGCCAGACTGCCCTCGGTCGCGCGTAAAATGTCGCCAACGATGTAATCGGATGCCGCGCGGGCAAGCTGATATCCGCCGCTATTGCCGCGCAAAGACAGCAAAAAGCCGGCTTTCTGTAAAATACCAATGATTTGTTCCAGATATTTCACCGTAATACCCTGCCGCTGGGCAATATCACGCAACGGCACGTAGCCGTCATTGATGTGCAGAGCCAAATCCAGCATCACACGCAGGGAGTAGCGACCTTTTGTTGAAATTTTCATAACACAGATAATCCTTTTCTTATTGATACTCTTCTTTATCCCGGAAGAAACGAAGTACGCTTGCGGTGAGAACCCGCTTCGCCGCAGGCGCGTCAATCAAGCATAAACGCAAGCCAGTTGTTTTGTTGTTTGCGCATTGTCACGCGCAACCCATGCTCATCAAACGCGGCGCGTACGTCCGCCTCCCGGGGCGCAATAATCCCCGAGCAAATCCAAACGCCGCCATCGTTTAAATATTGTTTGATATACCCCGCAAGCACGATGATCACGTCCGCGACGATATTTGATAAAATCACATCGTATCTTCCCGTCGCCCCTTGGATGAGATCGCCTTGTTTAACGACCATCCGCGGCGGCGCAAAGCCATTGCGCTCGGCATTTTCGCGGGCGTTTTCCACGGCAAGATTATCAATATCCACGGCAAGCGCGGATGCCGCGCCCAAAAGTAACGCCGCAACCGATAAAATGCCAGATCCGCAACCAATGTCCAGCACCGTCTTGAGCGCCGCTTCCTGCGGCAATGCCGTTTCCAGCAACTCCAAACAGAGCCGCGTCGTTTCGTGGCTACCCGATCCAAACGCCAACCCAGGTTCAAGACGCAAAACGGCGCGCCCGTGCGCTTCGCCTAAATCTTCCCACACGGGTTGAATCAGCAGTCTTTCGCCCACGGGTGTCGGATGAAAATACGCTTTCCAATTGTTTTCCCAATCCTCGTTGCGGCAAACGGATTGGCATACCTGAAACGCGATTCCGGCATAGGCAAAACGCTCCGTCAAAAACGCGATCGCCTCGCCCGGATGTTCGTGAGGGGGAAGATACAGATGGATCACCGTGATGTCGCGTCGCTTTGCAAGCAATTCCCCATCAATCAAATCAATACGCGCAATTTCTGCCGCACCCGTCTCTAAATCGCTGTAGTCTTCCACATATATGCCATAGGGCACGACCATGTGCGCGATTTCGGCGGCGGCATCTGTCCGATCGCTCGCAACGGTGATTTCGAGATGCGTCCACGCGGTCTGTTCCATTGTTTGCATTCCCTTCTTCCCTCACGCAAAACCGCACCCAATTTTTGGATGCGGTTCGTTGTTTGCGGAGTCGCCGCACCATGCCGGCTTAGAATAATCCGCCGTTGCCGATGGATTCAAACAAGCTAACAAGTGCTTGAAAAAAATCAATGAGAGCTTGTCCCAGATTTTCAGGGATTCCGATCGCCGCCATAACTTCACCGATCACATTCAAAATATCGCCCATAAGAAGCCCTCCTTTCCGTGGTTGGACTACTGAACTTGACTACTCACCTATAGTAATGGTCTATTCCAGTATAGCACACTTTTGGCGTTTGTCAATGGTTCGAGCGAAAATAATCACGGCAAGGGCAAAAAAATTTCAAATCGCAATCGCAAAAGCCCGCGGAAACTCTCTGCGGGCTTGCAATCTTGTGTGTAAGGATCACCGCGCGAACAGCGGCGTTGAAAGATATCGTTCGCCGGAATCCGGCAATAAAACGACGATGTGTTTCCCAGCGTTTTCGGGGTGAATGGCAAGCTGTGTCGCCGCCCACAGGGCCGCGCCGGAGGATATCCCGACAAGCAAGCCTTGCGTTTGTGCCAAAGTTTGGCTCGCGGCGAAAGCATCCTCGTGGCGTACTGTGATAATTTCGTCGATGACGTCAACCTGCAATGTGTTCGGCACAAAACCCGCGCCGATCCCTTGGATTTTGTGCGGCCCCGCTTTGCCCTCGCTCAGCACGGGGGAATCTGTTGGTTCAACCGCGACAATCTTGACGGCGGGATTTCGTTCTTTGAGAAAAGTCCCAACGCCGCTGATCGTGCCGCCCGTGCCAACGCCCGCCACAAAGATATCCACAACGCCGTTTGTATCCTGCCAGATCTCAGGACCGGTCGTCGCCCTGTGAATTGCGGGATTGACCGGGTTATCGAATTGGCGGGGCATAAAGCTGTTTGGCGTTTGCGCGTGGATTTCTTCCGCCTTTGCGATCGCGCCTTTCATGCCCTTTGCGCCCTCGGTCAGCACAAGCTGCGCACCGTAAGCCCCAAGCAGGTTGCGGCGTTCCACGCTCATGGTTTCGGGCATTGTCAAAACGACTTTATAGCCCTTTGCCGCCGCCACAAACGCCAACCCAATGCCCGTGTTGCCGCTGGTCGGTTCAATGATCACCGCGCCCGCGCTGATTTCCCCTTTTGCTTCGGCATCTTCAATCATTGCTTTTGCGATGCGGTCTTTGACGCTCCCCGCAGGATTGTAATATTCCAGTTTTGCGGCAATTTTCGCTTGCGCGTCCACGCGTTTGCCGTATTCGTGCAACGCAAGCAACGGTGTTGCGCCCACGAGTTCCGTCAGCGATTGATAAACAGCCATATATGACCTCCTCATTGTATATGTTCTGCTACATGATATGCAATTAATCCGATATGTATACTATGGGATTATTTAACTGCCGCAAAGCCCTGTTGCAAATCGGCAAGGATGTCGTCGATATGCTCCGTGCCAATCGAGAGGCGCACGGTGTTCGGCAATATGCCTCCCGCGCGGAGTTCGGCATCATCAAGCTGCGAATGGGTCGTGCTGGCGGGGTGGATCACCAAGCTTTTCACATCGGCAACATTGGCGAGGAGCGAGAAGAGCTCCAAGCTTTCGGTGAATTTTTTGGCTTGTTCCGCATCGCCTTTCAACTCAAATGTGAAGATTGATCCCGCGCCGTTGGGGAAATATTGTCCATACAGCCCGTGATCGGGGTGATCCGCCAAAACGGGATGGTTCACGCGCTCCACCTGCGGATGCGCGGCGAGAAAATCAACCACTTTGAGCGCGTTTTCCACATGGCGTTCCACGCGCAGGGAGAGTGTCTCCAACCCTTGCAGGAAGAGGAACGAATGGAATGGACTGAGCGCCGCGCCGGTGTCGCGCAAAAGCGTCGTGCGCACCTTGATGATATACGCCGCGCTGCCGACCGCTTGCGTGAACACAACACCGTGATAGCTGGGATTGGGTTGCGACAATCCCGGAAACTTGTCGTTCTGCGCCCAATCGAACTTTCCGCCGTCGACAATCACGCCGCCGATGGCCGTGCCGTGACCGCCGATGAATTTGGTTGCGGAATGCACGACGATATCCGCGCCGTATTCCAGTGGGCGAAGCAAATATGGGGTCGCGAAAGTATTGTCAACAATCACGGGGATGCCGTTTTTGTGCGCGATTTCCGCCACGGCTTCAATGTCGACAATCGTCGAGTTGGGGTTTCCCAGTGTTTCAAAAAAGATTGCCTTTGTGTTCGGTTGAATGGCTTCGGCGAAGTTCTCAGGATCGTCGCCGTCCACAAAGGTGGTTTGGATGCCCGCGTCAGCCAGCGTGTTTGCAAAAAGATTGATCGTGCCGCCATAGATACGGCGATCCGAAACAATGTGGTCGCCCGCGCGGGCAATGTTCTGGATGGCATAGGTCACCGCCGCCGCGCCGGACGCCACCGCCAATGCCGCGATACCGCCCTCCAAGGCCGCGATCCGCTGTTCAAACACGTCGGATGTTGGGTTCATCAGACGCGTGTAGATGTTTCCGGGCGCGGTCAGCGCAAAGCGTCCCGCCGCCGTAGCAGAATCGGGGAAGACATAGGATGTGGTCGCGTAAATCGGCACGGCGCGCGCATCGGTTGCCGAATCGGGCTGTTCCTGGCCGACGTGGAGTTGCTTGGTTTCAAATTTGTATGATTGACTCATGTGTTTTTCCTGCTTTCTCTAAATTCATATGGGCATAGTAGGATTATAGCACACAGATTTTATTTTGTCAAGGCTTTTTAAAAATTTTTTATGTGAAGATGCGATACGCGCAACCCACAAAAAAAGCACCACAGAACGTGGTGCTTTTGCTCGTTCGCGTTTTATTCGCCTTCCACTTGGCGACCAACGATCTGTTCAAGGTTATCCACGCAAAGGCGACAAATTTTGTAGCCCGCATATTCAACCATACCATCGGAGCTTCCGCAAAACGTGCAAGCTGGCATGTGCTTGCGCAACACAATGCGATCACCCTCCATGGATATCTCCAAAGAATCCAACTTGTCGTTTACTTTAAGCATACGACGGTACTCCTTCGGGATCACGATGCGTCCGACTTCGTCAATGCCTCGGATGATTCCTGTTGTTTTCATATACCTTCCTCTTTCCGACCCTTCATTTTCTGCATCAATTCTTGCCGTTTGTTTTTTTTCAAACTTGCCGAGGACATTATAGCACACTTTTTGACAAAATGGAAGATGTTAAAACGCAGAAATTACCATGAAAAAACCCAGAATTTTTGTTATTTTATCTAATAATGTAAAGCGTAACGCATTATTGCGCGAAAATTGTAAAATTTTGGGCTTTTTTTCGTAAAATGGAACATTTTCAAAAAATTTTTTGTGAACACCGTTGATGGTTCGATTTTTTTTCGCGCCGCCAACCAAAACTCTTCGTTTTGCGCAACAATCGCCCCCAAAAAACACAGAGTTATGTCAGTCGTGGCGCAACGATGCCGCGTACACGGAATCCCGTATTTTTCAGCTGACACAATCACAAAAATTGGAATATGCCTTGGTCTAATCGCTCAAATCCGTCCAGACAAGATGAACGGTTGTGCCGGAACGACTGACGGCGTCACGATCGGCATAAACGACGTCGCTTTGATTTTTGAATCCTTTGGCTTCCATCGCCTCGGTGTAAAGCTGTGCCATCTCTTCATTGTCAAACTCCAGTTTGGCGAGCATTGTCACGGCGTTGTGCGGCCATGTGAGATGATTGGGGAAATACTTCACCTTGAAGCCCGTGCACCACCAGTATTCATCGAACGGTTTCGTGAATTGCAATTCATCCTGATAGTAGACGGACATCTCCATCTTGATCCAATCGGGTTGGTCGACGGAGTCATAGTGATCTATCTCGCGATCAATTGGTTTGCTGTAAAGCCCAATTTCGCCGCCGACTGCAAGAAACATGCCGTACGCGCCTTTCCACACCTGGAGAAGCCACTCCCTGCCGTCATATTGAAACACCCCGTGGATGGTGTCGGCGTAAACATTTGCCACCCACGCAAAGGTATCATAAACCTCGTTGTAGCCGAACATGTGCTGGAACGCGTCTTTTTGGTTTGTGATAAAATCTTGATCAAAATCATATACATATTGAAGAAAGCCTATCACGCCGAAAACATATTCAAACATTTCGCCCATCGCCGCATCGAACACGACCGCCTCTACGGTCTCCGCCTGGTCCGCCGACGCGACTGGATCCGCAGTGACGGATTCTGCCGCAGGTTCATCTTTCGCAAAGCCCGACACGGGAAAAACGCACACGAGGATGCTAAACAACAATGCAAACGCGACGGCACGACACCAAAACAGCTTTGATTTCGATGTTTCCAATGGACTCACTCCTTGCTTTTTCTAACAGCCTTAGTAGTATATGCCAAATTTCCAAAATAGTCAAATTGAAAATGACTATTTTTGGGATTTTTCAATCGCATATTTTGGAATTTATACGCTACATTGATCCCATGTTATGTGAAAAAACATTTTTTGTTGTAAAAACGACAAAAAGCCACAGACATGCGTGTTGACTTTTCCGATTTGCTGTGTTAGATTATAAAAAGAGAAGTGAAAAGTGAGGATTGTATATGGATTTTAGTATTGAAAAGCGCGGCGGTTACAACCGCGATCAAGTGGAACAGTATGTGGAAAAAATTCGCAGCGCATATCAAGATTTGTATGCGCAGTATCAAGAATTGCTGGAACACAGCAAAGTGGAGCGGCAAAATCTAGAGGAGCAAATTCGCCGCGCGCAAAGTGCGCAACCTGCGCGTTCGCAACAAAACGACGCGGAAATCGCGAGCAAACTGCAAGCGATCGGGCAAGCTCTTGCCGATGCCGAAATGATGCGCCAGCGCATTGTGCAACAAGCCCATCAGGAAGCGGGAGAAATCCGTCGTCAAATGCCGACAAGCCCGGCGTTCCAGCCGGCCGCAACAAACCAAGCGTTCCGATCAGCCGTGCCGCCGGACTATCAATCGCCTCAACCCGGCGCAATGTCCGCGCCGACTTATCAGCAAAGCTTTGCCGCGCCGCCGAATTACGCAAACATGCAGGCGTTGCGTTATGAAGCATAACGAAATGGATGTGACGACGCTGAAGACACGCGCCATTCTGTCGATTGAGGAAATAGACGCGCATTTTTTTGCGGCAAGGTCAATACCGTTGATGGATTTGAAAACAAGCGTCGCCGAAAATGCGTTTGAACTCCCCGACTTGCTGCCGCCTCTGGAAAAAAAGAAAGAACATGCAGTCGTGCCGAAGATCAGCACGGCAGTGATTGTGTTTCTCCTTGTGATAGTGGCAGTGCTTGTAACACTCAAAATGACAAATATTCAAATGCGCACCGTTCTGACATCCAGCATGGAGCCGGAGCGTCCTGTCGGTTCACTGTTGTTCGTCGTGCCTGTCGCTTTTGATCAAATCATTATCGGCGACGATTTATGCTACAAAAACAGCAAAGGTGAAATTGTCACCCATCGTGTTGTGCAAATTGATTCCGCAAAACAGCAGGTTCTCACCAAAGGCATTGCAAACGGTTCTATCGACTCGCCTGTGGGATACACTTCCGTGATTGGCGCGGTACGTTTTTGCGTTCCGTTTGCGGGTTATCCAATGATCTGGCTCAACACGACGCTGAAAAAGGTGATTGCGTGCGCTGTGTTCTTGCTGTTGGCTGGGTTGGCGATTTTGATCTTTTCCAAACACAACAAAAAAGCCGCAACGCAAAAAAAATCACGCGCACCGCTTGACAGAACCAACAACGATCGCTACGCCAAGATCAACGCGGCGCGATAGCGACGGCACTCTTCACCGGATCAAACAAGAAACGCGCCGCAATGCGCGAAGAAGCGATGGGGCGACTTCTTTTGCTCGTCTGATAAAGACTGTAGCACAAAGCGTAAAATTTGTCAATACAAAACGTAAAATTTCCCAAAATCTAATGTCTAGCCTCTAACGTCAGCAACGCGGCCTGTTTGGTTTCTTCCAACAGCTTTGTGTCCGTGAGCAGATTTGCCATTTTGAACGGCGGCAAGCCATGTTGACGCGCACCAAAAAAATCCCCGGGTCCGCGCGTTTCCAAATCCGCTTGGGCTAGGGCAAAGCCGTCCGTGTTGTGCCTGAGCAAATTCAAACGGTCAACCGAAGTCTGTGTTTCGCTGTCCGACACCAAAATGCATGTGCTCTTCGCCGCGCCGCGCCCAACACGTCCGCGCAACTGGTGAAGCTGTGACAATCCAAAAAATTCCGCGTTTTCCACAACCATAATCACGGCGTTGGGCACGTCCAACCCGACTTCAATCACCGTTGTGGCGACCAAAACTTGCAGAGTGCCAGCCGCAAAATCCCGCATGACGCGTTCTTTTTCTTTGCCCGATTGCTTTCCATGCAATATGCCAACGGAATAGCCTTGCAAAAAATGTTCGCGCAGTTCGTCCGCAAAGGCCTTGACACTTGCTGTCTCACTCCGCGTATCGTCCTCCACACGCGGACAAACCACATACGCCTGAAAGCCGTCATCCAAATGCTTCGCGACATAGCGGTATGCGCGGGGACGCATGGATTTTTGCACGACGTAGGTTTCAATCGGCTGTCTTCCGGGCGGAAGTTCATCCAGCGACGAAATATCCAAATCGCCAAAAATCACCATCGCCAAACTGCGCGGAATGGGTGTTGCTGACATTGCAAGCACATGCGGCGATGCCGCTTGTGTATTTACACGCTCCAAATTGCCGCGTTGCCGCACACCAAACCGATGCTGTTCGTCCACGACCGCAAGCGCGAGTTTTGCAAAGGCGACATCGTCTTGTAGCAGTGCGTGCGTGCCGACCACCAACGGAATGCTTCCCGTGCGCAATCCCGATTTAATACGTTTTTTTTCAGCGGCGGCAGTTGATCCAATCAAAAGTTCCGGTTTGATCCTTGCGCCGAAGAGTGTCTCCAGCGTGTGATGATGCTGACGCGCAAGAATCTCCGTTGGTGCTAAAAACGCGCCTTGATAACCATTTTGCACCGTTGCGAACAGCAAGGCCGCCGCCACCACCGTTTTGCCCGCGCCCACATCCCCCTGCAACAGTCGATGCATGGGGGTTTGTTTTTGCATATCGCTTGCCGCCTCGCGCGTCACACGCAACTGCGCGTTGGTTGGCGTGAATGGCAACCGGCGCAAAAAAACGTTGATTTCTTCGGACTGAATCGCAAACGCTTTTTGTTTTTGCGTGCCCAAACGCAGTTTTTGCAGACCTAACTGCAAATGGAAGAGTTCATCAAACGCCAAACGCCGCCGCGCCGCGTTGATATCCGCTTGATCTTTTGGCTGATGGATACACACGAACGCGTGTTGCAGTGTAAGTAAATCGTATTGTTTCACAACCCATTCGGGCAGCGTTTCGGTGATTTGACCGAGGACCTGCGGTAGCGCCGCGGCGACCAGCGTTTCGATTTGCCGGCTTGTGATACCCGCCGTGCAAGGATACACAGGATGCAGTTTTGCTTCATTGGGCGGCAAAAACTGCGGCGAATTCATCTCGCGCATGAGAAAGTTTTCGCTGATTTTGCCATAAAATAAATATGTTTGCCCCTCGATGAGTTGTTTTGCCGCATAGGCACTGTTGAAGATTGTAATGCCCAACTTGTCGCCGTTGCTGTCGGTCGCCTGCGTTTTAAAAAGCGATTGCCCCTGGCGGAAACAGTTTTCCACAGGAGCATAATCAATGGTTGCGCACACGCAGCATGGGGTGTCGATTGGCGCGCCGGCAATGGTCGTGTGGGTTTGCCAATCTTGATAGGCGCGCGGATAATGTTGCAACAAAGTGAGCGGCGTTGTGATCTCAAGGCGTTGCAATTGCTTCGCCCGTTTGTCGCCAACGCCTTTCAAAAAACAGATATTGTCGCCAAGGTTCATACAAACCGCTCCAACCAGTTGTGAATTTCGTAATAATCCCGCACTTCATCGGGGATGGGTACAAAGGGCACGTCCAGCCACGGCTTCAATTCGCCGATATCCCGATCACCCAAAATGAAAATATTCTCGGGATGATAAAATTCAGCATCCCTGATCACCGGGTTGTTCGTGACCAATTTTTTGCCGAAAAACAAATGCTCCATCACGCGAAGCGAATACCCCGTTTGACCCGTTTGGTAAACATCCAAAATCGCGCGGGCGGGCAAGACAAAATCTGTGATGTAAGTGTCGTAACCAAAATATTCCAACCCGGCTTGCCAACCGTCTTCTGTAACCGCAGCATCCGCACAAGGCGCAATCACATAAATCCGCAAACGCAAATCCTGCTTTTTGCAATCCTCATATATGCTCCGCACACATGCAAGCCTGTCTTTCGGCGCACCCAAAAAAACCAAATCATATAATATTTCTCGCGGTCGAAAGAACTCGGCGGGCGGTTGAACGTAGAATTGGGTGTTGAATTTGAGATGATACGTTTCACAGTCCTTTGGATCAAATGAATATATTTTATGCGGCAAGTCCGTGAGATCCACCTTGGTCGGAAGACCAACTGGATTCCATAAGTAAAAAAAGGTATTATTTTTTTTACTGCGAGCAAAAGCAGGTTGCCTTAAAAGCACACGGTTTGTAAAATCTGAAAAGATGATTTTATCAAATTTGCGGATTTTCTGTTTACATTTGTAGCCAAATACTTGCTGTATAGAAATCAATCGCAATTTGTAAAGCAATCGCAAAGGGCTGTGTCTGCCAAACCAAAAATAAGCTGGCGCATACGCGAACTGAATGGCGGGATCCCGAATCCAATGAAGGAAAATGGATTTTTTAGTATCATCCGTCAATAACGTGCGCGTTTTTTTCTTAACCATCATCTGCATTCACTCCACTGCAATCATGTAATAATAAAGCGGTTGACCGCCGTCAATCGCCGTCGTCTCGACACCGCCTTTGTAACGATCGTCCAGCATGGCGAGCAGCTGTGCGGTTTGCTCTTCTGACACATCTTTGCCCACATAAATCGTGATCATCGAAGCGTCGAACTTGCGCACCAAATGGCGTGCGACACGATATGCCGCTTTGACGGGATCGTCGTCTTTCACCGTTAGGTTGCCGTTTTCCAAACCGATGATTTCGCCCTTACGGATATTCATGCCCTCCGCTATGCTGGATCTTGCGGCGTAAGTCACCAAACCCGTTTGAACCGCGTCGCCAGCCCGCTGCATCTGCACGTGATTTGCCTCAACACTCACGGTTTCGTCGAACGCAAGCATCGCGCCGATGCCCTGGACAATGGATTTTGTGCGCAAAACGCGCACTTGCGCATCCGTGAGCGGCGCGGCCTGTTCCGCCGCCATGATGATATTTTTGTTGTTCGGCAACACGAACACATGCTCCGCGCCCGTTTGATTGATTGCATTCAAAATATCTTCCGTGCTCGGGTTCATGCTCTGACCGCCGCTGACAATTTGATCGACACCAAGTTCGCGGAACAACTGCATCAAACCATCGCCCGTCGCAACCGATACAAATCCGCATTTTTTGGTTTTTTGAGGAGGCGGCGCTTGCTCCGTCTCTGCGCCCTGCTGATCCACCCAAGAGGCCTCCTGATGCTGTTTGCGCATGTTTTCAACCTTGACCTGCACGAACTGCCCATAGGCTTGACCTAAACAAAGCACCGTGCCGGGCTGGTTATTGTGCACATGCACCTTGATCACGTCGTCGTCGTCCACAACCACCACGCAGTCGCCAAGTTCGCCGAGAGCGGTGCGCAATTCTCCGGCATCCGTCTTTTCGGCGTCCTGTGTGCGTTCCACCAAAAATTCGGTGCAATACGCAAACTCAATTTCGCTGTCGCTCATGGCAACGGCGGAACGCTGAGGAGGCACGCTTTCTAAAATCTGCGGCATATCGTCGGCAAACGCGCCGCGAAAACCGCGCTGCAACCCTTCCATGATATACACAAGCCCCTGCCCACCAGCATCCACAACGCCTGCCTGCTTGAGCACGGGCAACATGGACGGCGTTTGCGCAAGAGCATCTTTCGCGCCGTTGAGGGCGGCATCCCACACGCTAACGGCGTCAACGGCTGTTCCGCGCACGGCATCGGCTGCTTTTTGCGCCGCAAAACGCACAACGGTGAGTATTGTACCCTCCGTGGGTTTCATCACGGCACTGTATGCCGCTTCGCTGCCTTTCGCCAGTGCCCGTGCCAAAATTTCCCCATCGATTTTTTGGTGTCCGTGCACTGTTTTGGATATCCCGCGAAAAATCAGCGACAGAATCACGCCCGAATTGCCACGCGCGCCGCGCAGCATCGCCGATGCCACGCGTTCCGCGGCGACATCAAAAGCCGTGTCGTCGCTCAGCAAATTGATCTCCCGCGCGGCGGCCGTGACGGTCATGGACATATTTGTTCCCGTGTCGCCATCCGGCACGGGAAAAACGTTGAGTGTATCCACCTCGTTGCGGTGGGCATTTAAATGGCTCGCCGCGCTAATAATACCCGCTTTGAGCATTTGTCCGCTGAGCATTTGTTTCGACTCCCCCTTTGATACGTTTATCTTTTGATTAGCGTTTCATGTCATCCACAAAAACGTTCACTTTACGCACTTCCAAACCCGTGGCTTCTTCCACGGTATAACGCACTTTGTGCACGATACTCCGCACAATCGCGGATATATTCAAACCATAGCTGACGACGATGTGCAAATCGACCACAAGACCGTTGCCGTCGCGTATCACGCGCACACCCTGCCCAACAAAACTGCGTTTTTTGGTGAGCAACGCGCGCAAGCCCTGTTTTGCCCCTGTGCTTGCCATGCCGACCACGCCGAAACAAGACGAAACGGCCGTGCCAATGATTTCGTTGAAATAATCTTGCTCAATTTCGATTAACCCCAAATGATTTTCAAGCCGTATCATGGTGTAGAACTCCTTCCGAACGAGTGGGATAAATCAATAGTGCCAATCGGCAATATCGTAAAACAGATTGTTCTGCCGCGCGTTGAGCGGCGATTTGAGTCCGCGCGACCGCACGGCGACACCATCCCTGTAGGCAATGGGTATAAAAGGCATGTCGGCATTGAAAGATGTTACAAACTGAGCGGGCGTGATTGATCCCCGGCGCATTTTTGTGTAATCCTGACCCGACGAACCCCATACATTGATCCCTGCCGTAGCGTCTCCGCCTGTTTGCAGGAACGCGTCCAATGCGCAATCGGGCGGCAAGCGCACCTCGCCCAAATAAAAATCGAACTGCCCTGTCCGCACCGCTTTGGTGTATTGATCGAGCGGCATCGGTTTTAGTTCAATACTGACCTGCGCCGCTTGGAACTGTGTTTTGATCGCGTTCGCCGCCGCCGTTTTGTATGGATTGTCTTCGTTGTAGACCAACGTGAACTTCAGCGATTGGTATTTTGACGCGCGTACGCCTGTGTTTTTGATGGCATTGTAGCCAAGATCTTCCAACGCCTTGATCGCCGCGTTACTATCGTAGCTTGCGGACTCCGTTTTTTCGAGCGCGTACCACGCGGGCGGGAACGGGGTTTGGGTCGCCCGCGCAAAACCCGAAAACCCGTCGGAAACAATTTTCTCTTTGTTCAAGCAAAGAGCCAATGCCGCGCGCAAACCTTGGTTGCTAAGCGGCGCGCGCCAGGCGTTGCATCCCAAATAGATTAGATTTGTGGTCGCCACGCGCACGGTCGTTGCACTCACACGCTGAAGCGTCCCCTTGCTCAAATCATCATATGCAAACTGGTAGTTGTCCATTTCCAGCCCGTAAAGCAACGAGCTTGTGTCGATGACACCATAAAGATCCAGCGTTTTGAACATGGGTTCTGTGCCGGGATGTTTTGTGTTGTAGGAAAGCGCAAACGCGCCGCCTGATGCCGTCAATTGATACATTCCTGTGCCGATCGGCGTGGACGCAACCGAAAAGAACAATCCATTTTGCGCCTGATCGAATCGCTTTGTTTCCGCACTGTTCAGCGGAACGATGGGAAAATCCAGCAACGCTGAAAGGAACACGTTTTCTTTTTTCAGCGTGATCCGCAACGACCCGTCCTTTTGCGCGGCAAAGCCGGCTATGTTCGCCAGATGTTCGTTGTAGGGCAAGGCATTCTTCGCTTTTTGAAAGGAATACGCCACATCCGCAGATGTCAACGGCGCGCCGTTTTGAAAAACACGATCCGTTCGCAGAGTTAGTCGATATTGGAGAGAAGTTTCCTTTATACATTCTTTCGCCAAAACAGGAATTGGTTCAAACGTGTCGTCAACGGCAAAAAGGCTTTCGTAGATCAGCGGCGCAAGTTGGAGATTGAGCTGGGTTTCGGCCAAAAACGGGTTGAGCACATCGCGGCTTGCGAATGGCAGCGCAAGCGGTTTTTGGATTGCTTCCTCGGCGGGCGCGGCGGATGAGGCGGCGGTTGTCGTGCCGCTTTCTCCCGCAGAGGTCGGCAGGGCGGAATCGCACGAAAACATCGCCGCAAGCAACGCCAACAGCGCAAGTATGCAACAAATTTGATTATGCCGACAACGCCGCACACGCATTCCCCCTTTTTTACGATAGATACAGTATACCACATTTTCAAAAAATTGCAATCAGAAAATGCGCTTATCCCAAAATCTTGCAAAGAAGGAGCTACTTTTTCTTCAGAAAAAGCAAGTCAGAAAAAAGAATGGCTTAAAAATACCGCCGTAACCATGCGTTCATCTGCAAAAAATAAGCAATCCGCTGTGGGGCGGCCATGAGCTGACCGAACCACGGCTTGCCGTAATCGGCGGGAGCGTCTAAAAACGCTTCCGCTTTTGCGCGGTCAATCAGCGTGTGCAATGGCTCGTTGGGGCTTGCGAGGATGTCGCGCATGCGCTCTTTGAGCAGATTTTCATAGGCCGGGTGATAGGTTTTGGGATACGGACTTTTTTTGCGCCACAAAACGCTGTCGGGCAGCCACCCGCGTCCCGCCTCGCGCAAAACCGATTTTTCAACCCCGTTTTTGTATTTGATTGACCACGGGATATTCCAAACATACTCCAAAATGCGGTGATCCGCAAACGGCACGCGGGCTTCGAGGCACGCGGACATGGAGCAGCGATCCATGCGGGACAACAGCGTCTGCATAAACCATTCCAAATTGAGCCACGCAATCTCGCGCCGCCGCGCTTCCTCGGGCGTATCGCTTGCCAGACGCGGCGTTTGCGCGATCGACGCGGCATAGGCATCGGCGGCGTAGGCGTTCAAATCCAATTCCCGCAAAACATCGCCGCGCAAAAACGTTTTGCGGATTTCCATATCCTGCGACCACGGGAACGCGTTGATTCGGAATGCCGCTTCACTGCGAAACCATGGATATCCACCAAATATTTCATCCGCCGTCTCGCCCGTCATTGTTACTTTGTATTGCTTGCCGACGATTTTGCAAAAATACAGCAGGGAGGCATCCACATCCGCCATGCCCGGCAGATCGCGGGCAACCATGGCATCGTCGAGCAAATCCGCCAAATCGGCGTTGCCGCATTCCAGTTCAGTGTGATCCGTTTGCAAATATGCCGCCATTTCACGCGCAAATGGGGCATCGCGCGAGGGCTGGAACGCGTTTGATGTGTAGAAAGCGTCGTTTCCCTTGAAATCAAACGAAAATGTCGCCAGCCGCCGCCCTTGTTCGCGTAGTTTTTTTGCAACAATCGCCGTCGCCAAACTGGAATCCAAACCGCCCGACAAAAACGTACAAATGGGTACGTCCGACACCATTTGCCGTTCGACGGCATCTTGGAGCAAAAAGGATGTTTTCGCGACGCATTCGCGCTCGCTGTCCGTGAACACTTTGCTTTCCAGCCGCCAATAACAACCCACGCGAACGCCATCGCGCTTTTTTTGCAGCCATTGCGCGGGCAGAAGTTCACACACACCTTTGAACACACCGTTGCCCGGCGTGTGCGCCGGACCTAACGCAAACAGTTCGCACAGCGTCGTTTTGTCCATCCGCGGCTTGAATCCGCACGCGAACAGGGCTTTGGGTTCTGATCCAAAAAAAAGCAAATCGCCCTCCATGGCGTAAAACAGCGGCTTCACACCCAAGCGATCCCGTGCCAGCAACAGCGTTTCGCCGTCCCAAAAAGCAAACGCGAAAATACCGTTCACCTTTTCAAGGAACACAATCCCATCTTGGAGCAATCCCGCCAGCAACACTTCCGTGTCCGACGCCGTCTCCCAGCTCCAACCTTTTTGCGACAATTCCACGCGCAATTCCTGCGTATTATATAGTTCGCCATTGTAGACCAAAACGCCCGTGCGTCCGTTTTGGGTTTTCCGCATGGGCTGCGCACCAAGCTTGGGGTCGATGATCGCCAAACGGCGGTGCGTCATTGCAATGAATCGATCCGCAAAAATGCCGCCGCCGTCCGGTCCGCGATGGCGCAGCGCCTCACCCGCCATTTTCAGTTTTGCGCATATGGCGGCGTCGCCCGCCTGCCATCGGTCGTCGAACGCACACATTCCGGCAATGCCGCACATGGTTAACCCTCCTAACACATCACAGGCTGTAATTGCTTTTTTTGAATCGCCGCATCCAGCGCGGGGAGCAAATACGCCGTTTTCGACACGAGCGAATGCGGTTTTTTTTGCGGTTCGTCCTGACAAAACGGCACAAAAAAGATATTCTTCCGATTGAGCAACGACGCAATATTTTGTAAATTCGCGCCGAGCGCGTCGTTTGTCGCAAGAAAAATCACAAGCGAATTTTCGTTGCGCAAATGCGCTTTTGCCGCCATGAGAACGGGGCTATCCGTGATGCCATTCGCAAGTTTCGCCAGTGTGTTCCCCGTGCACGGCGCAATCAAAAAGAGATCAAGCAGATTATTCGGTCCAATCGGTTCCGCCGCCTCAATCGTTGTAATGATAGCGTGCCCGCTGAGCGCGGCAATCCGATTTTTCACGTCCTGCGGCGTTGTGAACCTGCAGCTGATTTGCTGCACGCTGTGGGAGAGAACAAATCGCAAATCCGCGCCCTCTTCGCGCAGACTTTTCAGAGCGGAAAAAATAGCGTCGAATGTGCAAAACGATCCTGTCATACCAACGCCGATGCGCACGTCACGCGCTGTCATCCGCCCCACCTCCTTCCAACAAATGCAATGTGACCTGTGCGATTGCCGCGCCCGCCGCCATCGGGGCGGTCTTTCCGGGCAATCCAGGGCAAAGCGCGGCGCTGATTCCCGCGCGCATCGCCGCGTCAAAATCCACGCCGCCCGCGCCCGACGCGATATCCACGACCACGGCGAATGGCGGCAATTTGCGCAGATGTTCCTCGCCGAACACCTGTGCGGGGACTGTGTTGAAAACAAATCCCGCCGACGGCAACGCCAACGGCAACGCTTCAAACGTGATTGCCTGAAACCCGTCGCTGATTGCAATCGCGGCGGTTTTCCATTGCCGCGCAACGATTGTGACGATCGCGCCAAGTCCGCGCAATTTTTGCGCCAATACCCGCCCGCATCGTCCATAACCCAGCACAACGCAATGGCTCAAATGGATGGACTGCGGCGATAACCGGATGGCCTCCAGCACCGCGCCCTCCGCCGTCGGAATGGCGTTGAGGAGCGCAAAGTCGCCGCGCTCAAGCAGTGCGTGCGTCTGTATATTCAGTGCTTCACAGCGTTTTTGCACAACTTCAGGGATATCTCCCGCAATTAACGTATGTTTTTTTTGCAGTAAGCCGCAAAACGTTTCGATCGTTATTTTTCGATCGCCGTCGCTTTGGATTGTCACGCCGTCGCGGCTGAACGGCACGGGGCAAAGCAGGATTTTCGCCTGACGCATCGCGGTATCCAGCGGCAAGTTGGATTGTGCTGATTTTTCGCCTTCGCGCACCGCCAAATGGCTGCACACCACGGGATATCCTTGCGTTGCGATGGTTTGCGCGGCAAAGAGCTGGCGCGCATCCCCGCCAATGATCGCGATTTTCGGCTTTTTGTCCATCCGCAACCCTCCTTTGATACAGTATACGTCAGAGGGCGGGTAATGACACAACACCAGCCCGTGAAAAATCTCACGGGCTGGTGTTGTTCATCTTGCCGTCAATCAATCGTAAATCGTTGTCGTCAATTCTTGATAGTCGGGATGCTCCGCTTGCCACTGCGCCCAAAAATCTTGCCATTTGTCTTCACCGAAAGTCAGGATGATGTCCTTTGCGGTCATGTTGGGGTGTTGCGTCAGCGGGGATTCTTGGGTGAGGTTATAGATGGCTTGGTCGGGCGGCATCATGTGGGCAAAATCGGAGTCTTCGGTTTGGAGAAGGGTAAACAAACACACATCTCCAATCTCCAACTGCGGCATTTCCGTCAAAATTAAGATGGTATTGCTTTCCTCTGTCTGGCTGGATAAAGCTAACTGTTCTTCCACGCGGTAATCTTTCAAGCCGCCGAAAGTCACAATTTTCAGCTTTTCGACGTTGGTGCCTTTGTAGTTTGTTAGGATGTCAGCAAGATAGACGGTATACAAATGGCAATTGATTGCCTCGCTCTGTTCTTGTGGCGGCAGACCCGTCGTGGAATCCAACACCGTGAATGAAATATCGCTCAACTTGGCAATGACGACCCGATCGGCATCGTCAACAAGACTCTCTGCGTCGTCGTAGATGACCCAACTCACTTCAGGCGAGTTGTAGATGTTATCGGGAACACTTGTTGTCGCAACATCGTTAGTTGTGGATGAGCATGCGGTCACGAACAGCATGGCAATTGCCACGAGAAAAACAAGAGATTTTTTCATCAGAATCATCCTTTCATTGCTTCCAAACTTGCCGTCAATCAATCGTAAATCGTCGTCGTCAATTCTTGATAGTCGGGATGCTCCGCTTGCCACTGCGCCCAAAAATCTTGCCATTTGTCCTCGCCGAAAGTCAGGATGATGTCCTTTGCGGTCATGTTGGGGTGTTGCGTCAGCGGGGATTCAACACTCAGATTATAGATGGATTGGAGGGGGTAATAAGGGTACGCGGCGCGCGATCCAATTTGATCTACAACAAAAAGATAGGTTTCGCCGATATTCAAATCGGGCATGTCCCTCAAAACTGGAATGGTTTTGTTCTGCAAATCCTGCATCGCGGCGAGTTGTTCGTCCGTTTTATAGCCCTCAAGACCGCCATATATCTTCATTTGAAACGGAATTTGCGGCTCGCCTTTGTAGATTGTTACAATTTCAATATCATAAAATGTATAAAGCATCAAGTGTTCTTCAAGAGAACTGTCGTTGGGCAATTCTGCCGTCGAACTGTCGAGCACGGTAAACGAAATGTCCGAAATTTGACCAACAAGAACAATGGGGGCCTTGTCAACAAGCTCTTTCGCATCTTTGAAGACAGAAAAGTACGATGGTTGCATGTAACGGTAAAGAACATCGGTGGTATTCGCTGTTTCCGTTGTTGTCGTTTGGCTTGTTGAAGCGCCGTCGTCTTTGTTACCGCACGCGGCGGCAAAAAGAATGAACAAAACAAGCAAAACGAGCGAGCAAAGAGTCAATGCCGCACGGCGGCGTTTTGTCTTCATGATTACCTCTCTTTCTTGTTCGTGAGCAGAACGATTCTGCTCCTATGCGCAGTATAACACGAACCGAACATGATGTCAAGAAAGATTTTCACATTTTTCAAATATTTATGAAAAACGCCGATTCATATTCGTTTTTATCCCTTTTGCGCGAAGCGAAGGTCCCCCGCATGGACTTTGGGAAATAAGCATAAAAAAATTTCAAATACCGATAGCTTTTTTGAAAAAGATCTGTTATAATGTCATGGACAATCGAAAAGGGGGTTTCAAAACATGGATCAGGAAGTGGATCTGGAAAAAGCGGAGCAACCCAAACGGGCGAGACGCTACGTCGGCACAAAGGAGAGCGTCGGCTTTGTGCTGTATGACGTCGCCGCAAGTTGGAACATCGCGAAATACGACACGAACTACTTAACGGACGTGCTTCGCGTCGGCTTTTCGTTCACGGCGGTGTTTGCGCCGATTTTGGCAATTTGGGATATCATCAACGATATTTTTCTGGCGTCGCTCATCGAAAAAACGCGCACGCGCTTCGGCAAATTCCGACCCTACCTTGTGGCGTATGCCCTAATCGCCGTGCCGATTATTGCTTTTTATTATATGATGGGTACTTTTCTCGGCGACGCTTCCGCGATGAATCCCACCAAACTTGCGCTGTACGCAATCGTTAGCATCGTGCGGAATCTTGCGGATTCGACGAGCGCGATTGCCCGGACAGGGATTATTGCCACAATCACGCCCGATATCCGCGAACGCACGCGGCTGATCACACAGGCGCAGTTTTTGTCTGGATTGATCGAAAAAGCGCCTGAAATCCTGTTCGGCGCAATTTTTGATTTGACCACCAACGGCGCGATCAACACAAAAGTATCGTCTTTGTTTGCGGTCGGCGGCTTTTTGACGGTGATTGGAAGCGGAATCATGGCGTTCTATTTTGCCGTGAAGTGCAAAGAGCGTGTGCCGCAGTCACTGGAAAGCCCTCGAGTGAAAGAAAGTTTTCATGCGCTGGCAAGCAATCGCCCATTGTTGTTGCAAATGCTTGCCGAATTCTTGGGTGCGTTCGGTATCAACCCGGGCACACCGCTGTATTTTAACGGTGTGCTGAAGTTCAACTCCATGACGACCATCGTCGGCATTCCGGGCGCGATCGTTTCGCCGCTGAGTTACACATATATTCCCGCGCTGCGCCAAAAATTCTCAATGCGCACACTTTGGATTGTTGGGTCGCATTTGAACGATTTGCTGATGTTCGGCGTTTGCGGCGTTGGATTGATCAACAACAATTTCAAAAAGCGTCTGCCCATGATTGCGGCGTTCATGCTCCAGGAGACCATCTTCATGACCGTTTACGGCATCCGCAAGGTGATCCCCGAAGAACTGCGCAACGAAGCGATCGACTACGGCGAGTGGAAAAACGGCTACCGCACCGAAAGCATGACAGGCGTTGCGAAAGGGCTGCCCGCGAAGTTGTTGCGTTCCGTCGGCGAAAGCGTCAAGGCGATCATCCTCAAACGCATCGGTTACGATCAATTCGCGGAAGTCGGCACGCAGACGATTGAGGTTCAGCGCAGGCTCTTCATCATGGTTACGATCCTGCCCGTCGTCACAGGTATTATGGGCATCGTTCCGAAGCTGTTCTACAACATCGACGTGGACACCCGCACCCGCATGTATGCCGAACTCAACGAACGCCGCGCCGCGATCGCCGCCAATGTCAAACAGGAAGACGAAGCATGATCGATCGCATCTATCAAACACTGCAAGCCCGTTACGGCGATTTGCACTGGTGGCCGGCAAAAACGGGCTGCGAAGTGATCGTTGGCGCGGCGATGTGTGCGCGGCAAATCAGTCCCTCGTCAGTCGCCGCAAAGACTTGATGTCCCGCGCTTGCAATGAGCCGATCAAGTAGAGCGCGGCAAAATAGAATATTCCGCCGCAGGCGATCGTTACAGCAAGCCACACACTGGAGCTTTGCAGGGCGTTCGGCGCGGCGGTTCGCATGATCGCCAATGGAATGACCGTGGCACAGGCGGCACACAACACCGGCTTTGCAATGCCGCTCCATTTTGGACGTTCCAACTCTGCGGCAATCAGTAAACGGCGGATACTGAAGAAAAAATTGTAAATTTCACTCACATAAAG
>JAITDE010000029.1 GCA_031282735.1 Oscillospiraceae bacterium
AAAGGAAATTCGGATGCCCCGCAATGGGGACAAACCAATGCTTCTGCCGCCACGTTACCCCTCCTTTGGCGCTTGATTCAGCCGAACAATCACAGGCTGACCTGCTTCGGGACTCCAAACGTCTTCGATGTCGGGGCAAATGGCGCGGATGGCGGATTCTTCGCTCGCCGCGTAGAATCGTTCGCCGTGATCGCCGCAAACCATGGAACGCAATTTCAATCTGTCGCCAAGGATCATCATGCCACCATCAAAACCCAAAATAATCGAAAACGGTCCTGTCACCAATAAATTGGAATACCGCTTGCGCAAAAAGCTCAAACGCTGTTTGTCGGCTTCGGGCATCCCATCGATGGTCGACCAAAACGGCGCGGCCATGACTTCAGCAACTTCTTCCAACGATAATTTTTGTTTGCGGAGCAAAAAATCAACAATATAGGTGATTGCTTCCGTATCGGTTTTGAGGGTGCATTTGTAGCCGAACATTTCCAAATAGCGGCGGTTGGCGTCGTAGGATGAAATTTCACCGTTGTGCACAACAGAATAACTCAGCAAGCCGAAAGGATGCGCACCGCCCCACCAACCGGGCGTATTCGTCGGGTAGCGTCCGTGCGCCGTCCAGCAATATCCTTTGTAGCGGTCAAGCTGATAAAACCGTCCCACGTCTTCGGGGAATCCGTTCGCTTTGAAGATGCCCATATTTTTGCCGCTCGAAAACACATGCGCACCATCAATTTTTTCGTTGATGTGCAGTGCGCAACGGGAGGCAAACTCTTCCTCCTGCAACTGGCTCGCGCGGAGTTTATCGGGCAGAGGCAACAAAAAATAGCGATAGATCAGCGGTTCATTTGTGATGGACGGAATCTTTGCGGTCGGGATTTCGCCGAAGCTGACAATGCTGAAGTGCTGTTCCAAGTAAAGCTCGGTCTTTCGCTGGCAGACTGTGTCGTTGAAAAACAAATGAAACGCGTAGTAATCGGGAAATTCCGGATAAATGCCGTAGCCGGCAAAACCGCCGCCCAAGCCGTTGGAACGGTCGTGCATCACCTCGATGGAACGTATGATCGCATCGCCTGCCATGCGTTCGCCGCTTCGCGAGAAAACGCCGGCGATTGCGCAACCGGATGGGATGCGAACTTGACCTTCAAGCAACATGGAAATACCTCCAAAAAGTGCATGCTTGTTTTTTTACCGCACACATAGACTTCTTCTATTGTAAACGATAGAATGCAGGATTGTCAAGTGAAAACTGCAAATTTGTAGGCTATTCGCGATATTTACGCGAAAAAGTTTTGTTTTTATGCAAAATGCACCCCCTGCTCTCGCAAAAGGCGCACTTTAGGATTTTTGTTCACGCGGCGGGAGACCATCGACTACAGTGACCGGAAAATGCCGACGACACCCTGTATGATCACTTCAATGCTATACGCAATCCAGAATCCGACCTCGTTGCCGTCCGAAACACGCGCAATACCGGAGTCAGGCTCTTTTGCCAAATCCTTGTAGGTGATCAGCTCTTTTTCGTAGCTTTCGGGCGCGTCCTCATGGAGAATGAATTTGGTTGCGCCGCGAAATTGCTCAAAACCGTAAGATCCGCCCAAAGTCGTGCCCGGTATTTGCACCAAGTCGACACCGCGCAGACGCATGGTGAAATTGTTCACATGGTCGTGCCCCGTGATGATCGCCATCACATCGCCGCGCGCGGCAATGGCATCGAACTCGCCCGCGCTCGTATAGGGCGGACATGGGGATTCAAGCAAAAAACCGTCGTATTTCCGAAAATCAGGGATCAGCAACCGCGTTTGCCCGTTGAATGTGCCAGTCATGGACGGCACCGCAAAGGGTGCTTTGAAGAAACCCTCATACACCTCGGGTACAATGATGTGCTGAAACAGCAGGGACGGCACTTTTTTGCCGCCGTTCGCCGCTTGCAGACTTTCGCTCGTGGATTGATACCACGCAATCTGGTCTTCGTGGACCCAATCATAACCGCCAAGTTCCCCCTCGTTGTAAGAACCGGAGTCCAAAAACCACAAGTTCGAAACGATCTTTTTGGCATCTTTGCTACTGCAAATGGGTAAATTGTAGTTGCCGCAACCATACAGATCCTCGCCCTCAATCGCCAAGCAACCGGGAAAAGACTGATACAGCTTCATCAGCGCTTCGCGCCCCGGAGCGTATTCGGGATCATGGTTGCCAAGGGTAATGGCAAACCGCAAGCCGCGTGACACAATCGGCGTGAGGACTTTCGTCATCGCCGCAAGCTGGGTGTCGTCGTTCGCACATGCCGAACCATAGACGATATCGCCGTTGAGGACGACCAAATCGGGTTTGACCTTGTCCAGCGACTCGTTCAAGAAAGCGATCATATCAGGTTGATCATCGGCGGTTTGATGGGTGTCGGCAAATACCAAAATCACAAACGTGCCGTCGTCGCGATATAACAAAGATTGCATAGGGTCACCTGCCTCCGCGTTCGCCGTGATAGACAACGTGAAAATCATAACAATCGCAAGGATCGCGCATAAAAATCTCTTCGTCATACGCAGTGTTTTTCCCCTTATTGAGCCGCCGCTGTGGTGGTCACGGTCTCAGCCGCGTCCGCTCGCACGGCGTTGTTGTAGACAAACTGGAATACTTTTTGCGTCATCAGCGAACGGATGAAAAAGCCCTTGCCGTACGTTTTATAAATATAGTCGTCCGTCAGCAAACTCTCATCGTCGCCGTTATAGACGCGGTAACTGCGGAAGTAATCAACCTGCTCGGTCAACTCGTCTTCCGTTACGGTGATGTTTTCCTTTTCCGCAACGGCGAACACAAACAAATCCTGTTTAATCCGCGTGTCGAATTCGTTTTCTTTGTAATCGTCCGGCGTACCCGTGTAACCTTCGCTCGACAGGTACTCGGCGACATCCATGCTTTGCCCTTCAACATCAATCTGGAACTGATCGTAATAATATTGGCGTTCACGCGCGGGAATTTGGAGGACTTCCGCGTTGGCGATCGCGGCGTCGGCGGCGGCCTGCGTGTTTGCGTTGACGGCATTATTAACCAGATCTTCTTCGCAATAGGTCATAAAATCGGCGACAGTCGTCATCTGCCCGCCCGTGAGGGAGTTAACCGCGTCGTCGGTGATTGTCTGCTCGCCGATCACATTGATTTTGCAAGCAAACACAACGTCTTTGCCGCGCAGTTCTTCGGTATCGTAGTCGGTGGGGAAAGTGACGCCAATCTCAAAATCTTTGCCGATTTCTTTGCCGATCAGCTGTTCTTCAAAACCATCAATGAATTGATTGGATCCGATTTCCAGCACCGCGTTGTCGGCGGTCATATTGGCAAGAATGTCGGCGCTCAAGCCATCCGCCGTTCCCGTATAATTGAAATCAATCACGTCGCCGTTTTCAACCACGGTTTTGCCCTCAATCGGTTTCAGAGCCAAAGATTGACCGTATTGATCAAAAAGGCTCTTGGCGTAAGCCGAAATTTCAGCAGTGGTGAACTCTTCCGATTCCATCACAACGCTGATGCCTTTGTATTCGCCGAGTTTGATATACTCGTCAAGATCGTAGTCTCCGTATGGTTCTTCGTCTTTCCAAGAAGATGTTAGGTTGGTCCAAAATTCCTTTGGCGAGATACATGCGGTGAACGTACCCGCAATCAAAACCATCGCAAGCAAGATCGCCGTCAGGCGCAGAGTTTTCTTCAACATAAATTCCCAACTTTCTGAAATAGGCATAATCACACTCATGCTTTTTTGCCAATCCATTATAGCACACCAAAGAGACAAATGCAAGCAAAAGCTCAATTTTTTATTCCGCCGATGCATATACGCAACCCAGCACGGCATAATACTTACAATATTTGCAAAACATTTGAAAGGTCGTACGATTATGAAGTTACAAAAAAGAAACATCATAGCAATCGTTTCAGTGATTCTTTGCACCGCGCTGCTCGTTGGCGCGCTTGCCGCCTGCAAAAAAAAGACCGACGGCGACAAAATTGACAAAACCTCTGAAATCACCTCCCCCGCCGCAACCGATATTCGTGTCAAACTCTTTTTGCCGGACACAAACCAATCGGCTCTTTGGCAGACGCTCGCGGCTGATTACAAGGCGGCGACAGGCGTTGATATCGTTGTGCAAACCGCAAACGGCAATCCAAAAGATGAACTCAAAACCGCCATGGAATCCGCCGAAAGCGCACCCACGCTTTTTTTGTTCGCAAATCCGCGCGATGCCGCGGATCGGAAAGACGACTTGCTAAACCTGAAAGATTCCAGCGCGTATGCCGCTTTGCTGGATAAAAATTTGGCGATTTATTCCGGTGCCGACAAACCCGTCGCACTGCCGATCGGCGTCGAGCCTTACGGTATCATTCTCAACAACGCGATCATAGAAAAATATTTTGCCCTGACCGACAGAGCGACCGATTACACGAAATTAAGCGATATTGATTCACAAGCCAAGTTCGACGCCCTTGTGAAAGACATGGCGAAGCAAAAACAAGCGCTTGCGATTGACGGCGTTTTTGCGGGGCTGCCGCTCAAAGCGGGCGACGCGAACGGCTCGACGCACCGCCTGTTTTCGCTGCCGCTGAGCTACGAAATGCGCAAGAATGCCGTTGATATCACAGGCGACGGCGTGAAAGATCTGAAATTCAGCTACGCCTCCAACTTGCAATCGTTCACGGATTTGGTTGTGGCGAACGACAACATCGCCAATGACGCGCACGAAGAGCGGACATCAGAAGATGCCGCAAAAGATTTTCTTTTGGGCAAAACAGCGATGATCCTCGGCGATTCAGGTCTATGGGGCGCACTGAACACCTTGACATCCGGCACGGTGAAAGAAGAAGATTTGCTGTTGATTCCCGCCTATATGGATCTTGCCGAAGCCAATGGTAAACAGGGGCTTGCGTTTGAAGTGACCGAATACGCCGCAGTCAACGCGAAAGCCGCCGAAGATGAGCGCGTCGCCGCCGCACAGTTCATCAGTTGGCTTGTCAGTTCCGAAAAAGGCGTAAGTTTTTTGTCGAACGGATTGAACATCCTCGCGCCGTACACCAACACCGAGCTTAGTTTGCCGACAAATCCGCTCAAGCAAAACGCCTACACGTGGCTCAAAAACGGCGATGTTTCGAGCATCAACAGCTACGCCGCGCTGGGTGTCCATGAGAATTTCAGAGACAAAGTTCTCAACACCGGGTTAGCCGCCTACGCCAAGGGCACGGACACGTGGGATAAATTCAAAGAGAAAGTTGTTGAGGGCTGGCACAAGCTGTTCAACTGAAAATGAAGAATCAGAAGTAACCGCCCAAGTTTTCCGGTCTTGAGGGCGGTTACTTCCTACGTTAAATCCGAACAAACAACGATCGGCTTAATCAAATCCGGCGATTTTGAATCCATGAGGGCATAGGCTTCGGGGATTGTGTTAAAACCGTTGAACGTGTGCGAAATGATCTTTGTGGGGTCGATGCGCCCTGCCGCAATGAGATTGAGCAGTTTTTCGATCCGCTTTGCGCCGCCGGGACAGAATCCGCCGCGTATGTCTTTGTTCGCCATCCCAAGCCCCCACAACACAACGGGCAACTGGATCGTTTCGTGGGCATCAAAGAAATTGACGTTCGCGATCGTGCCCATCTCACGGGTCATCGCGACCGCTTGCGTGAATGTTTCGTGGTTGCCGCCGGCAATAATCACGCGATCCGCGCCGCCTTTGGTGCGTTCACGTACTTGCTCCGCAATATCGCCGTCTTTGTAGCTGATCACATCCGTCGCGCCGTACGCGTAAGCGGCTTTTACGCAGTTGACGCGCGTGCCGACCGCAATAATCCGCCCCGCGCCGGACAACGCCGCGCCCGCAACCGCCATCAAGCCGACAGGACCAATCCCAATGACCACAACCGTGTCGCCGAAACCAATGTTCGCAAGCTCCACGCCGTGGAAGCCCGTGGACATCATATCGACCGTCATCAGCGCGGCTTCGGGCGAAACGCCCTCGGGGAGCAATACCAAATTGGCGTCGGCAAGGTTGACATGGTAACGCTCGGCAAACACACCATCCTTTTTGAACACAAATTTGAAGCTACTCATGGGGGTTTCGTCGTGGGCGTTGGAAATGAAGTTCTGAACGTTCGGCTTCAGCCAATCGGGCGTGGAGCAGGGCACGACAACATAGTCGCCCGGCTTGAAATTCTTCACCATCGCGCCGACCTCAACCACAATGCCGACGGATTCATGGCCGAGGATTCGATTTTTGTAAGCACCTGACGCGCCGTGCGCAATGTGACAATCCGAACTGCATGGCGCGAGTATTGTCGGGCGAACGATCGCGTCGAGCGGTCCGCAAGCGGGAGCCTCCTTTTCAATCCAGCCAACATTGCCAATGGAATACACACCAAAACCGCGCATAAATTTCTCCTCGCTTTTTTATTTTGTCCATTTTACATGATATCGGCGCAATTATGATTCTTTTTTGGAATATTGAGACGATCTGTTGCAAATTTACAAATAATTCATAGTTTTTGTTTTAGATTTTTATCCTGTCCGCTTGCAATCCGCATTCATTGCTGTTATAATACGTCTATGGTCAATAATCATAGAGACTGGTGGAAACACGATGAAAGATTTTTCCGCGATGCCTGTTGCGTCGGGTGTCACTTTTTTGAACGCACGGGCGGATCGCTTCAAAACGAGCCTGCTTGTGTTGCAGATCGCTTTGCCCTTGCGGTTGGGCGAGGGACGGCAAACGGCGGCAAACGCCTTGCTGCCGTATTTGCTCCACCGTAGTTGTGCGCGGTTTCCGACCCCGCGCGCCATGGAACGCCGTTTGAACGACCTCTACGGTGCGCGTTTGTCGGCAGCTGTTTCAAAACTCGGCGAGACGCACCTGCTCACATTGCAGGCGACGGCAATCGACGACCGTTTTGCGCTGGGCGGCGAGACCATCACCTGCGGCTTGCTCGAATTGCTGCTCGAATTGCTCTTGGCGCCCAATCTGCATGGCGAGGCGTTCGCCGCCGATGCGGTGGAACTCGAAAAACGCTTGATGCTCGAACGTCTCGAAAGCGAAATCGGGAGCAAGCGAACCTATGTGGCAAGGCGCATTGAAGCGCTGATGTGTTCCAATGAAGCCTACGGATTGCACCCGTTCGGCGAAGCGGAGAATATCGCCGCCCTCACACCGCGCGACCTTGCGGACGCGTGGCGCGGCATGCTCAAAAACAGCGTGATGCAGTTTACACTTGTTTCAACCAGTGACGGCAAAGACGCGTTTGCCGCGCTTCAGGCGCGTTTTGCGTCCATGGATCGCACGCCGTCCGCTTTGCAAACGCAATTCATTCCAACGGCGGCGGAGCAAAAGTATGTGCGCGAGGAGCAAACGCTGGAGCAAGCCAAATTGATGCTGGGCTTCCGCGCGGGAATGCGGGACGCATGGGATCACGCCGATGCCGCGCGTGTGATGCTCGACCTCTTCGGGGGCGGACCGTATTCAAAATTATTTTTGAATGTCCGCGAAAAGATGAGTTTGTGCTACTATTGCCGCGCAACCCTTCACCGATACAAAGGAATTGTGATCGTTGCCAGCGGCGTGGATTCCGCCAAGGCGGAGGAGGCGCAAACGGCGATTTTGGCGCAGTTGGAGGACATCAAGAACGGTGCGTTTGAACAAGCCGACTTGGATACGTCCATCCGATCGCTGTGCGATGCCATCCGTTCGGCGGGCGACACGCCCGAGGGTCTTGCGGGCTGGTATGACAGCGCTGTCGTGACGCAAGACTACGCAACGCCCGAAGAATACTGCGCACGTTTTTCCGCCGTAACGCGCGGTGAAGTGATCGCGGCGGCAAACGGTATGACGCTCGACACAATCTATTTGCTTGACGCCAAAAAGGAGGTTGACGCATGAATCCGCCGCTTTGGGAAACGCGTAAAGACGATTTGCTTGAGGAGTCTTTTGAGCGTATCAAACACAGTTCAGGTCTCGAAATTCAAGTGCTCACAAAGCCTGGGTATTCTTCGTGCTACGCGCTTTTCAGCACAAAATACGGTTCGATCGACACGGCGATCACCCGCCAAAACGGCGAGGTGCAAATTCTGCCCGAGGGCACGGCGCACTTTTTGGAGCATAAGCTCTTTGAATCCGAAGATTTGGACGCTTTCGCCCGTTTTGCGCAAACAGGCGCAAGCGCCAACGCGTTCACCAGCTTTGAGGTGACCGCTTATGAGTTTTCGTGCGCCGAGCATTTTGAAGAGAATTTGGAAATCCTGTTGGATTTTGTACAGTCCCCCTATTTCACGCAGGCGACTGTCGAAAAAGAGCAGGGAATCATCGGGCAGGAAATCCGCATGTATCAGGACGAACCCGGGTGGGAAGTGACGTTCCGGTTGTTGCGGTGTTTGTATGACACACATCCCGTGCGCATCGACATTGCGGGAACAGAGGAATCCATTGCCGCAATCACCGCGGATTTGCTCCACGATTGCTACCGCAATTTTTACGATTTGAACAACATGATTTTAACAATCGCGGGCAACGTAACAAAAGAAACCGTACTCGCCGCCGCCGACAAACTGCTCAAACCCGCAAGCGGCAAACCTGCCGTGCGGCGGAGCATGTGCGACCAAAAACCGCCGGCACAAGTGAGGACAAGCCGCAAAATGGCAGTCGCCGTGCCGCGTTTTGCGTTGGGCATCAAAGAACCGCTTGCGCGGGACGAGCTTTCCGCCAAAGATAAGCTCGTTGCGAGCATGGCGCTGGATATTCTCGCGGGCAAATCCTCCGCGCTCTATGAGTCTCTGCTCAACGACGGATTGATCAACGCGGGCTTTGGTTCGGAGTATTTTTGCGGGCACGGCTATGCTTGCTCCATGTTCGAGGGCGAGTCGAAGCGTCCTGAGGAAGCGGCGGCGCGTATTGAAGCGGCCGTTCTGCAAGCGGCAAAAGAGGGCATCGGCGAAGAGGACTTTTTGCTTGCGCGTAAAAAATACTACGGGCGCGTTGTGATGGAATTCAACGACATCGAATCCCTCGCGCGCGAAATGACCGAGAGCTATTTTGGCGGCGGCGATTTATTCGAGAGCGCACAAATTCTGCGCTCGCTCACATTGGACGACATGAACACCCGTTTGGCGGCGATGTTCCGCGCGGATTTTGCGGCATTGTCGCTCATTTTGCCAATTGAAACAACGGAGGTGACAACGTGACGACTGTTTACTTTAAGGGATTGAAAGGCGGTTTCGACATCAACCCGACCGCGCTCGCGTTCAGGCTGTTTGGGCAGGATATCCAAATTCAATGGTACGGCGTACTGATTGCGTTCGGCTTTTTGCTGGCCGTTCTATTCGGCGGGCGCATTGCGTACAAATGGAAAATGAACCTCGACAAAATGATCGACGTCCTGATCGGCGGCACGATCGGCGGCGTGATCGGCGCGAGACTGTATTACGTGATTTTCCATTGGGAGAGCTACAAAGGATCGCTCGGCGATATCGTGAAGATTTGGGAGGGCGGTCTTGGCATCTACGGCGGTTTGATCGGCGGATTGCTGGGCGCGTTCATCGTCTGCCGCGTCCGCAAGTTGCATTTTTTGAACCTGCTGGACATTGCCGCCATGAGTTTTTTAATCGGGCAAGGCATAGGACGCTGGGGCAACTTCACAAACCAGGAAGCGTTCGGCACGAACACCAAACTGCCGTGGGGCATGTGGAGCGAAACAATCGCCGGTTACATCGCACAGCATCAGTACGACTTCGCTTTGCACGGCATCGAAGCCGACGCGGGCACATTCGCGAACAAAATGTATGTGCATCCGACGTTTTTGTATGAATCCATTTGGTGTCTGCTCAGTTTCGGCATCCTTTATTTGATTTGCCGCAAATTCCGCCGCTACAGCGGGCAGCTGATGCTCTGCTACGGCGTGCTTTACGGCGCGGAACGCTTTTTTGTGGAAGGATTGCGCCTTGACAGTCTCTATATCGGCACAAGCGACATCCGCGTGTCGCAGCTGCTTTCGGGTATTCTTGTGGTCGCGTGCCTTGCCGCGTTGATTGTTTTTGGATTGCGTTACAAGAAAAATCCAAAGCCGATTGAGGGCGTAGACTTTTTCCCGGATAATCCCCGGCATACAAATACAAAACCCGCAACGACGGAAGAGTAAGAAAGGTTGATTGCTATGCAAAAAAAATTGTATCGTTCCCGCACCGAAAAAAAAATCGCCGGTGTCAGCGGCGGAATTGCCGCCTATTTTGACATTGATCCCACGCTCATACGCCTTGTTTGGGTTCTTACGTTGCTCTTTATGGGAACAGGATTGCTTGCGTATATCATCTGCGCGATCGTGATCCCCGAAGAACCTGAATATCCGGGCGCGCCAAACGGTCAGCAACCGTATCAGCAACCATATCAACAGCCCTCTCAGCAGCCATACGCTCCGCCGGAGGACGAAAACACGTTCCCCCAAGGTTAATCATGCAAAAATCAAAACTCGAATCGGAATCAAAAAGTTTTGCCGCCTTGCGCGGACAATACAAAACGTTCCACTATCACGGCTGTCATCTGTCGCAAGGTGATGGCTGTGTGGTGTTACGCTTTGATTTTGCAATTGACGGTTTGTGCGATTTTCACCCCGAAACGGTGATCTTGACCGACAATTTGCGAATTTGCAACGCGATTGATACGCCGACGGCGCAAAAGATTGCTTTTTCGCTGGGGCTTGCGGAGCTGATCAGCTATTGGAAGTGCGCCTGCCCGCCGCAGGTTGTAATCCATTGCGGCACACTCACAAAGCAGGAGCAAAACTGGTGGAAACGCCTGTGGTTTCACGGTTTGGGGGAGTTTTTTTATCGCAATCAAATTGAGACGGCGCAGAATGATTTTTTGCGGCTGGATGTGCGGGAAGCGGCTTGTTGTGCGCCGCCGAAAGCGTTTGAATGCGCCGATTTGCGGCTTGTGCCCGTGGGCGGCGGCAAGGATTCGTGCGTTACGCTGGATTTATTGCGCCAAACCGGCAAACCCCTGATGGGTTTCACGGTGAACGACCAGCCCGCGCGCGCCGAAACCTTTGCGGCGGCGGGGTTTGCGCCTGAGCAAATGCTACGCGCGCGGCGCAAAATCGACCCAACGTTGCTCCTGCGCAATCGGGAGGGATTTTTGAACGGACACACACCGTTTTCGGCGATCGTCGCGTTTTTGGGGCTTTTTGCGGCGTATTTGGTTGGCGCGGATGAGATTGTGCTATCGAACGAAGCGAGCGCGAACGAATCCAGTGTTTTGGGCACGGATATCAATCACCAATACTCAAAATCGTTCGCCTTTGAGCGCGATTTTCACGCGTATGTCCGCAAAAGCATTGGTGTGCCGATCCGCTATTTTAGCTTGCTGAGACCGTTTCATGAACTCCAAATTGCAAAACAATTCGCCGCGCTGCCGCAGTTCCATCGGGCATTCAAGAGTTGCAACGTCGGCTCAAAGCAGAATATTTGGTGCGGAAAATGCGCGAAATGCCTGTTTGTCGCCCTGATTCTCGCGCCGTTTTTGCCGCCCGACGCGCTTGCGGCGATTTTTGGGAAAGACATGTTCGACGACCCCGATTTACTCTCGGAATTCCGCGCACTTTTGGGGCAAAGCCAAGCCAAGCCGTTTGAGTGCGTCGGCACAGTGAACGAAGCCGCCGCGGCTCTCGGTTTGACCATCGCGCGGTATGAATCGCAAAGCTTGCCGTTGCCGCGTTTGCTTGCCGCGTGCCGCGCATTTGCATTGCCGCCGCACGCCGCCGCACGGCTTTTGGGGGATTTTAACCCCGAAAACCTCATCCCCCCCATGTTGCAGTCACAGATAGAAAGGATGTTTTCGTTTGTTCGCGGATCTGCTTGACACATTGACGCCATTGCGCGTGGCAATCCTCGGATTTGGGCGGGAAGGACGTTCGACTTACGCTTTTTTGCGCAAGCACTTCCCTCAAAAACCGTTGTTGATTGCCGATAAAGCCCAACTTTCGTTAGAAGATGAAAATGTGACACTGCTTTGCGGCGACAATTACCTCGACGTTTTGCGTCGTTGCGATTTGTGCGTCAAAACGCCCGGCATTTCACTGCGCGGCGTAGAAATTCCAGCCAGCGTGCGCGTCAGCTGCCAAACGGATTTGTTTTTGCGGTACGCGCCCTGCGTGAGCATCGGCGTGACAGGCAGCAAGGGAAAAACCACGACGGCGACGCTCATTTTTGAGATGCTCCGCGCGGCACAAATTCCCGCGTTGTTGCTCGGCAACATGGGCGTACCGACGCTGGACTACTTGGAAAACGTCGAAAACAGCATTGCGGTGATCGAAATGTCGTCGCATCAGTTGGAATTCACGACTGTTTCGCCGCATATCGCCGTGTGGACAAACCTCTATGAGGAGCATCTGGATCACTACAACAATGGATTTGCGGGCTACGCGGCGGCGAAGGCGCACATTTGCGGCGCACAAACAGCGGAAGACTATGTGATTTATTGCCCGAATCAATCCCCATTGGTGGATGAAATCGTGGCGGCTACGCAATCGAACGCAATCCCTGTGCGGTTGAACGATCAAGCGGAAAATCCTTTTTTGCAACGCCTCGCGATGGTGCGCAGCGACCGCCTACGCGGTAATCACAATCTGCAAAACATCTTTTTTGCGGAACGCGCGGCGCGGTTGTGTGGCGCGGACGACGAATCCATTGCCCGTACGGCGGCGTGGTACGCGGGAACGCCGCATCGATTGGAATCGCTGGGCACGTTTGACGGCATCGAATGGGTAGACGATTGCATCGCCACGATCCCCGAGGCCGTTCTGCGCGGGATCGAAGCGTTAGAAACCGTGGATACGCTCATTTTCGGTGGTCTGGATCGCGGGATCGACTACGGCAGTTTTGCCGAACAGCTCGCCAAAACGTCAGTACGCCATTTTATCTGTATGCCCGAAACGGGACACGTGATCGCCAAGCGATTGGCGGATTACTGTGACGGACAATCGATTGTTTCAGTGCAGAGTCTTGAGGAGGCTGTCAGTGCGGCGCGCGCGCTGACACAAAGGGGAAGCATCTGTTTGCTTTCACCGGCGGCCGCCAGCTACAACAGATACAAAAATTTTGAGGAAAAGGGTGCGCATTTTATTTCGCTCGTGACCGCCATCGGGAACTAAAAATAGCGCAACAACGAAACGACTTTGCCGAGAATGGCGACATTGTCGACGATGATGGGGTTCATGAAATCGTTTTCGGGCTGCAAGCGAAAATGTCCCAGCTCTTTGTAGAATGTTTTCACAGTCGCCTCGTTTTCAATCAGCGCAACGACAATCTCACCGTTGCGGGCAGTCTGCGTTTTTTCGACGAAAATGATGTCGCCGTCAAATATCCCCGCGTTGACCATGCTGTCCCCGCGCACGTGCAAGGCGAAAACAGGCGCGTCAGCAGAGGATTTTCCTTGGTACGGTATGTAGCGTTCAATTTCTTCGGTCGCCAAAATGGGCAATCCCGCCGTGACCGTTCCGAGCAAAGGCACTTGCCTTGTTTGCGCGTGGAGACCCGTGATGCGTATGGATCGTTTATGCAGCGGATCGCGCGAAATCATCCCGAGGCGTTCTAACGCATCGAGATTTGCCTGCACGGAGGATGTGGATTTTAAGCCGACGACGCCGCAGATTTCGCGTATGGTCGGCGGCACGCCATCTTGTGACCGTTCCACCAAGAAAGCGTATATTTCGCGTTGTATTTCCGTCATGTGTCCGCCGGGCACGAAATCAACTCCTTGTGTTTGATACATTGAGTATAGCACAAATGTTTTGTTTTGTCAAACATTTGTTTGTTTTTGTTCAAATAATTTTTTGAAATGAGGTTTGTTTATGAAAAAATATGTCATTGAGCGCGAAGCGCAACTCCCTCGCGCGGCATACCCCGAAGAGGTCGGGATCGATTCGCGTGTTTTGCGGCGGATCGTTGATGATTTGACCGCGCAAAATCTTGAACTGCACACCCTGATGGTGCTGCGGCACGGCAAAGTGGCGTTTGAAACCTACCGTGCGCCTTATGCCCCGCAATATCCGCACGTCATGTTTTCGGTGAGCAAATCCGTCACGTCCTGTGCCGTCGGCTTTGCGGTCAGCGAAGGTCGCTTAACGCTCGAAACGCCTGTTTTAGAGATCATCCCGGAACTTTGCGCCGACGAAAATCAAGCGTTCATGCGGAACATGACGGTGTGGCATTTGATCACGATGACGGCTGGCAAAGTGATGAGCTACACGGCGGATAAGCGGAAAAACCAATGGATACAGGATTTTGCGGACGCGAGATGGAATTACGCGCCCGGCGAAGGCTGGAATTACTGCAACGAAAATATTTATTTGCTCTGCGTGATTTTGCATCGCGTGTGCGGTTGTTCGGTTGTCGAATATCTCACGCCGCGCCTGTTTGAGCCGTTGCATATCCCTGTGCCTGTTTGGGAGACGGACGGCAGCAAAATCGAAGCGGGCGGTTGGGGACTTCAGCTCACCACGGAATCGCTGGCCAAAATCACGCTTTGTTACACCCAGGGCGGTGTCTTTGACGGCAAACAAGTGATCCCCGCCGATTGGGTTGCGGCGTCGGGCAGTGCGCAAGTCATGCAACCCATGCAGGGCGATCGCTTTGCAGGCAACGGTTATGGGTATTGCCACTGGATCAATCCATATCCGAATTCGTTCCGTTCGGACGGCGTGTTTTCGCAAGCGGGGATCGTGTTTTTGGATGAATCCGCTTGTATTGTTTACACAGGCGGTGAGGCGTTTGCCGACAAAGTGCTTGATTGTGTTTTTTTGCATGTGCCTGATTTGTTTTGCGAACCGCGTCACGAACCCGCGATCGATGCAAAATCGATTGCTCTGCCCGCCTATCAAACGCTCTATCAAACGCCGCGCAGCGTGATGATGGAGCGGTTTTTGGACGGCAAAGTAATCCATTTTGCGCAAGCCGCGCAAACCGTGCCTGAACTTGTGGGCTATCCCGTGAGCGTGATGCCTTTCGTCGTGTTTTTTATGTCTGCTGAAAAAGCGGGCGGCGTGAATTTTATCCGCATGCGTTTTGAGGAGAACGCCCTCAAATTCAGCTGGTCGGAGGGCGACGAGCGCAACACGATCCTTTGCGGGATGGACGGCGTGCCGCGTGTCTGCAAAATCAAGCTCGGCGGGCTGGATTTTATTGTTGCGTCCGAAGCGGCGTGGGAAGGCGGCAGCAAATTGCATGTGTGGGTGCGTCCGTTGGGGTCTGTCGCCCAGCGGCGCATGACGTTCACGTTCCGCGGAAATCAAGTGCGCATGTTACCCCGTTCAAATCCTGCGCTTCACGCAATTGCCGACTTTTTTGAGCCTTTTTTGCATGACACCGTCGGCAATCCCGTGATTGCGACCGTCGCGGCAAAATCGCTTTCCAAAGTCGCAATGCTTGCCGAACCCCTGCATATCGGCACTGTTCGGTGAAAATATCGTTTTGTCTTCAAAAAACCCCCTCCTTGGCAGGAGGGGGTTCAATATTCGATGCCGGACGCTCAAATTATTCCGCGTTGGCGGGTTTTGTCAGCCAGTCGACAATCTGACCGGGATTTTTGAAAATCTCATCAACGCAAGCAAAAAACGGCACAAAATCGCCAAAATCACAGGCGCGGTGATCGATGCAAACATTGACGTTCAAAAATTTGCGCGGCGCAACGACCGACTCGCCTGTCTCGTTTTTGATCAGACCCGGCTTTTCGTTGATCGCTCCAAGGGCAATGGCGGCGACATGCGGCGGGATAATCTCAATCAAATAAGGCGTCGCGGGTGTGCTGGTGCGCATGAGCGAACCAAGATTTGAAACCACGATCGTGCCTTGTTCAATATCCAGTTTGTGCAGACGCTCGCTCTTGGGGATGGCATAGTAGTCCTTTTTTGCCTTTCCTTTGAGCAATTTGATTTTGCCTTGCCCGATTTTTGAGCCAAGCAGACGTCCCACAGCTTTATTGATGCGCAGCCTTTTAAGCAAACGCATGGTGTTGGTGATGGCGGCTTCATACATGGCTTCTTCGAGGCGCGTGTTTTCCATGCGTCGCCGCACATCATTGACATAATCGCGCAAATCCGCAAGGCTTTTGCTTTCGCAGTTGTGGATGTTGATCGTCATCATATCGCCCTGCGGCAACATCATCGGCATGGAAATATGGACTTCATCAAACTCTTCCACCGTGCCGTTGACGGACCAAGGCTTAAAATTGATGTGCGCGTTCATGGCGGGGCAGGCAATCAAACCTTTTGTCATAACGTAGAGCAGCAGAGTGTTGATGGTGATACCTTCCCAACCCGGCTGTTTGCGTACGCGCTGAAAAATCTCCCAAAAATCGGTTACATCGGGTTCAATCCCACAGGCCGCGTGTGGGATTTCTTTCCAAGACTCCGTCGTCATGTTGGCGACGATTTTGCGCTGTATGCCAAATTTTATCACTTTGTGGATTTTCCAATCTTGTTTGCCGCGATAATTTTTTTGTTCTGCCATATATTACCTCTTTCATGTCAAAGTTCATGCGAGCATATTAACATAGCTCGCACCGCAAATTAGGTTACGGCAATTGTAACACATTGCAACCTTTTTGTCAACAGTTGAAATGTGTTTGAAACGTGATATCACGTGAAGATTCTACCATTATCATATAAGGGGATTTATTCCATGGCGGCATGTTTTCTTGCAAAAAGCGTTTAAAATACATCTTGAAAACGCGCAAAAAATATGTTATACTAAAATTGTATGTCGCTAACGACTTCAGCAGCCTAACCTTTGAATGGAGCGCATGAATGAACACACCCAAACAAAACATCCGCAATTTTTCGATTATCGCCCACATCGATCACGGCAAATCGACGCTCGCCGATCGCTTGCTCGAACTGACGCAAACCGTCGCACTGCGCGATATGACGGCGCAATTGCTGGATTCCATGGATTTGGAACGCGAACGCGGCATCACGATCAAAGCGCATGCCGTCACGCTCTATTACCGTGCGCGGGACGGCGAACTCTATGAGCTGAATTTGATCGATACGCCCGGTCACGTCGATTTTAATTATGAGGTTTCGCGTTCCCTTGCCGCTTGTGAGGGTGCGCTATTGGTCGTCGACGCTTCGCAGGGGATTGAGGCGCAGACGCTGGCGAACACCTACCTTGCGCTGGAGCACAATCTGGAATTGGTGCCTGTAATCAACAAGATCGACCTCCCCGCCGCCGAACCTGACCGCGTCGCCGCCGAAGTGGAAGAAATCATCGGCTTGGATTGTTCCAACGCGCCCCGCGTGAGCGCGAAAACGGGGTTGAACGTCGATCAAGTGCTCGAACGCATCGTGCTGGATATCCCCCCGCCGCAAGCCGACGACAATCTGCCCCTGCGCGCACTCATTTTCGATTCGCTCTACGATAGCTACAAGGGTGTGATCGTGTACGTCCGCATTGTGGAGGGGACGCTCAAAGCGGGCGAAACCATGAAGATGCTTGCGACAAGCGCACAATTCACCGTGGTGGAAGTCGGACGCATGCGGGCGACCTCCATGGAAGCCTGCGATGAACTCCGCGCGGGCGAGGTAGGATACATCACCGCGTCCATCAAAACCGTGCACGACGCGCGTGTGGGCGACACCATCACAAAAATGGAACGCCCCGCGTCCGATCCGCTCCCGGGCTACAAGAAAGTACGACCGATGGTGTTTTGCGGGATGTATCCCGCCGACGGCGCGGATTATGCCGCTTTGCGTGAATCGCTCGAAAAATTGCAGCTCAACGATGCCGCGCTGTCGTTTGAACAGGAAAGCTCGGGCGCGTTGGGTTACGGCTTCCGTTGCGGCTTTTTGGGATTGCTTCATTTGGAAATTGTGCAGGAACGCCTTGAACGCGAATACGATTTGGATCTTGTGACGACCGTGCCAAGCGTCGTTTACCGCTTCAAACTCAACGACGGCAGTGTGATCGAAATCGACAATCCGACGCATTATCCCGATCCCGCGCACATTGTGTCGAGCGAAGAACCATACACCAGCGCGCATATTTACGCGCCGTCGGAGTACGTCGGCGCAATCATGGATTTGGCGCAGGAGCGGCGCGGCGTTTTTCTCGGCATGACATATCTTGCCGCCGACCGTGTTGATTTGCATTACGAATTGCCGCTCGGCGAGATCATCTACGACTTTTTTGACCGCCTCAAGTCGCGCACACGCGGTTACGCGTCGTTCGACTACGAATTTTTGGAATATCGCCCGTCGCAACTGCAAAAGTTGGACGTTCTCCTCAACGGCGACGTGGTCGACGCGTTATCGTTTATCATGCACGCCGAAAAAGCGATCCCCCGCGCGCGCAAGATTGCCGAAAAACTCAAAGAGCACATCCCGCGCCAGATGTTTGAAATTCCCGTGCAAGTGGCGGTCGGCGCAAAGGTCATTGCCCGCGAGACCGTGAAAGCCATGCGCAAAGATGTGCTTGCAAAGTGCTACGGCGGCGATATCACACGCAAAAAGAAACTGCTCGAAAAGCAAAAAGAGGGCAAAAAGCGTATGCGGCAATTCGGCAGCGTGGAAGTTCCGCAGGAGGCGTTTATGGCGGTTTTGAAGCTGGATGAGTGAGTCGGCGGCATCATTCCGCGCCCACTCAGGGACGGTGGGAAAATATATTTGCATCAAAACGCATTGCAATGGAAATTTCTCTTGCATTTTCGTGTCGCGCCTGTTATAATGGTGGTGTAAAATCACCCTGCGCGACCTTGGCGAATGAACCTGAGGGGCAAGATCTGTGAGAATAAATCGAAAAATAGACTGGTGGAACAAAAAATGGCAAAGAAAAAGAAACCACATGTTTGGATTTGCTTTGGATTTGGCGAGAGCAACAATGAAAGACGCGAAGCACTTGAGTTATACAGCCGCGCGTTTGGTGCTGTTAAAACTTGGGAGGCGTTTGCTGATTCTGAAAACGCTTTGCATTTAGGCATGGATTTTTACGATATGAATGTAATGATTGCAGCGGGCGATGTTCCCGGCGGGGCTTGTATTCATTATAGCGACGAAAAGGAACTGCGCCGCGCATATGAAGTGCTCGCACAAGATGCAAAAAGTGCAAAAATCGATAGTTATCCTTGGGCAAAAGTCGGAGCAAACGTCACTGACAAATATGGTGTAAGTTGGTGGCTACATACAGATGGCGAATAAGGGAGGAAACAGTAATGGCGGAGAATACACCGACTGTATTCGTGGAAAAGATTTTCAGTACGGCCTGTAAATTGCCGTATTGTAAAATTGACCGCGAAGCTTTTCTGACAAAAGAATTCAGAAATAAGATCAGTCTGGACCAACTTAACGATGCTCTTGAAAACGGAACGATTAATGCCAAAATACCCCTCAGTATACTTAATGAAATTGCCAAGGGTTCAATTGCGCTTGAAACATCAAAAGTCACGCTCATTTCAACAGCCGCCGGAATACCGGGTGGTCTTGCGATGATCGGAACTATTCCAACTGACTTGGCGCAGTTTTACGCTCATGTCTTTCGTATTGTTCAAAAACTCGCGTATTTATACGGTTCTAAGGAAATCGAATTGTCAGACGGTACGCAAAACGTATTAATGATTTATCTTGGCGCAATGTTCGGAGTCAGTGCGGCGAGTGCAGCATTGGCAAAACTTGCAGGCAACGCTGCCAAGATCGGGACACGAGTAGCCGCAAAACCATTAACAAAATACGCAATTTATAATATATCTAAGAAAATTTTAGCTTGGCTTGGTGTAAAGCTGACCAAGGATACCGTTGGAAAAGCAATAAGCAAAACCATTCCTATCGTCGGGGGTGTAATTTCCGGAGGTCTTTCGGTCGCTACCTATCTGCCAATGGCAAAGAGGCTTCAGAAAGAGCTAAAAAAGTATGCTGAAATGACACCTGATGAGTTGATTAAGGCCAACGCGTCTGCTGATATTATTTTAGCTGATTTTTCCGAAATAAATGATGCGGAATCGCTGAATATGGAGCGCCCATTTTGACGATATTTGGATTGTTTTGAGCAACGGGCGAAAAATTTCCCAATCAATCACGCGATTTTGAGGGTTTTAGAGGTTGCCAACAGTTAAAATTCTCTCCCACGCGAATCCCGCCTTAGGGCAGGGAAGACGCCCAAAATCGCCCTCGCCTCCAATCCCCTGAAAACGAGAAAACCCCCTATATGGGGGTTTTCTCGTTGCTGTTCTGACAGTAAATGTGTTGCATGTTGATGGAGGCGCCACCCAGATTTGAACTGGGGCATAGAGATTTTGCAGACCTCTGCCTTACCACTTGGCTATGGCGCCGTTTGGATAAAAAAATGGAGCGGATGACGAGGCTCGAACTCGCTACCTCCACCTTGGCAAGGTGGCGCTCTACCAGATGAGCTACATCCGCAACTGACTGCCAACGAATCCAAATATTGGTGCCTCCGGTCGGAATCGAACCAACGACACGTGGATTTTCAGTCCACTGCTCTACCAACTGAGCTACAGAGGCATATGTGTGCGTGGATCGGGATACAGGCAAAGGGAAACTCCCCGCGCCTGTATCCTGAAAATCCGCAACTTGAATGGCGACCCGGAACGGACTCGAACCGTCGACCTCTAGCGTGACAGGCTAGCGTTCTAACCAACTGAACTACCGGGCCATCCCAAAACCAATCCGCCAATCTCGCGAACCCAGATGGTGGGAACAACAGGGCTCGAACCTGTGACCCCCTGCTTGTAAGGCAGGTGCTCTCCCAGCTGAGCTATGCTCCCTCGAACCAGCTCGCTTAGTTTACCGCATTTTGGCTGAATTGTCAAGTCGTTTGGATGATTTTTACTGAATTCAGCATTTTGCATAAAAAATAAATAAAAACAAAATAATATTTGGCGTTCTAAGATCACAGAAAATACCAAATCGCATTGACAGCGGAACGTATTCAGGCTATAATATGTCTGGTATATGTACGGCTATGCTTATCGCGTTGCTTTTGCCGCGCGGTGTTGAATGGTTTGGTGTTTCATTATTGTAAGGGGTTGTAAGGGGGATTTTAAATGGGGAATTTAAATTGGAAGAATCTTGGCAAGCGGACGCTCAGTCTCGCGCTCTCATTGCTCATGGTGGCCGGCGTGTTGGTGGTTGGGGTGACGATTGCAACGCCCGAGGCAAGCGCGCTAAAACCGGTCCTGTCAGCTGACACCGTGTTTTCCGTGCCCGAAGTGATTTATCTCGATGGGCTTGCAAGCAGCTATTGGTCGTTTGGTTATAAGATTACTGCCATTGCCGATCAGCTAACGGAAGCCGACATCGGTTCAATGACCTTCGGTAGCCCGTCAAACGGAACGACGGGTACGGTGAACAACAACACAACTGGGTTTGTTTATTTCAAGTCTGAACAAGCAAGCAGCGTCACGTTGATCGCCGACGCTTTTTTGCCCGAAGGCTCGACTGGATGGGATTTTCTGAACGACAATGACGCCCTCTCAGGTCAAAACTCTGTTTGGTATATCCGTGCTAACAAAGCCTATGTCCAGCATGGCGTAGAGCAGAGCGAGGGGGGGTGGACGGCGAGTGAAACACAGTTTGACTATTATTCCACTGTGGGTTCTGGTGTGGATATCATTACCAACCCAATGGGAGATGCGCTCGGTTCTTCCAGAACAGAAGAGTTTACTGCGAATGGCGACATGCTTGCGTACAGTCTGTCCACCAATCACACCCACTTTGGCACAAACAGCGGCTACGGCAGTGGAATTTTGCGCTGGAAATCAACGTATGTTGTAAATGGCGAAACCCGCACCGCGTATGCGTATACATATCTTTACAATCCCTTTGTGTCGAACTACGGCATTACGCAAATTCCTCGAAATCGGATTGATAGTAATGCTCAGTTACACTCCTATGCAGTCATGTTTGGTGCGCACTCAATTGATTACGAAACAACAAATCTTTGGGGTAGCGGAGACCAATGGCGAGATAATGCTACTTACGAAGCAATGCGGCGTATTATGCAATCGAAAGATTCGGGCGACTTCATCATGCCTAATATACTGAACCGCAATCGCGTTGGGAGCGATTATATTTGGAACTATTTCGATTCTAACAGCGGTCAACAGGGTTCGTTTTCCCATATGTATTACGAGGATAATAGTGCTCCTGGTTCAAGCCCGGTGGATTATTATGCCTCAGACCCGACAAGAAATCAGTATAACTATTCGCCGGCCGGAAACTTGGCAATTGATACATCACGCTACGTCAAAGTAGCGCAGATACCGAATTTTTCTTTATATGCAGGCAATAGATATTCTGAAGGTGCTGACAGTTACCAAATTTGTTTATATCCGGAAATTGTAGACAATGGCGTAAGTTCCATGTCCTCGGTACACGTTCATAAAGAAGATTTAAGTGGGACTCATAATAACGCCAACGTTGACTGGAGTCCAGGTACAATACATGCAGGCATTGGTTATGCTGAATCATCAACTGAACAGTGGCAAAATGTCCAAGTCAACGGCGCAACAGCAAAGTGGAACGACCTAGACTCCCTTACAAAGTATGACGGCACAAACAAGAAAGTAGAATACCGTATTCACCTTGATAGTATGGTGTCTGATAAAGCCGCTGCAATTCTTTCGCACCCTAATCCAACCGACAATTATGCATATGCCAAGATTTATGGTTATGTTAGAACCAATTTGCTCTTGGCAAACAAAGGCGCATTGCGCACGGCATACCAAGAGTATGTGAAATTGCAAGGGCGCGCGAACACCTATACAGAGAGGGACGGCTCCGCAAACTGGGATACCTACGAAACGGCGGCTCTAACGGCAATGAAACTGTTGATTAAAGTCGACAGCGCGGTTTCACAGGAGGCAATCGACAGCACAACAAACGCCTTGACAGCCGCACGGTCGGCGTTGCCGACGCTTCCCAGCGGCACTGTGAAAGAGTATCGTTACAGATACAAAAACGGTTTAACAACTGAACCCGTTTTGAAAATTTATGGTGAAGTGGAAGATGATCTGCCGATCGTAACATACCAAGTCGGCGACAAAATCATCGTTACAAAAGATGAGATTGGTAATGCCAGAACATGGGAAACCATGACTGTGGATGGCGTACCGAAACCAAGCGGTTATTCGTGGTATCCCACAGAAAGCAAAGACTATGTGGTCAACCATTATTATTCGTTCCCGACGGCGACTTCAACTGACTACCGAATCAACGCCGACGGCACATCGGGTTACTGGGCATACGTGGAGAATGTGGACGATTTTGCCAACCCATCCCACATTACAGGTGTGAAGTTTCCCTCGTGGACGAGCGAGGGCACAGGGAATACACAAACCGATCTAACTTGGAATGACGGAACCCCTATAAGCACAAAAAATTGGCGTTGCAACGTGCTGCTTCGTGATCATACGGACTTTGAAAACACAGAAAATAATAGTTTTGCCACGCATGTTTATGCGTACACTCAAGATGGTGACAGGCTTATTGGATCGGCAGACATTCATTTCACCAACGTGATTTTTATGAACAACCATAGCGACAGTGACACCACGAAGCGTGAAGTTGCGGCCGGTGTGGGCAAACTTGCCGACGCAGACGGCAATAAAACCGATGTGGATAACACCTATTATAACGCGAGCCCGGCAGACCCGTCGGGCACAAACGGCGGCGTATTCGTGGGCTGGAACACCGACCGCACCGCGAATGAGGCCGGCGGGATCAATGACACGGTTGTTGACAAGGGAAAAGCCAGCATCACATTTTATGCAATTTGGAAGTACCCGATTACGCTGGATTTGGACGGCGGAACGCTTCCCAGCGGCACGGATAACCTAATTTATGGTGTCACGGGTCACGCTACAACCTTGCCGATCCCACAAAGAACAGGGTTCTTGTTCACAGGTTGGTCGTTGGAGGGCGACGGTGGGACGCTGTCGACTTTCGACACGGCGACGGCGGCGGCGCAAACGTTTACTGTTGCGAATGAGTCGGCTACGCTAAAAGCAAATTGGGATGTGCTGAGATCCAATATTTGGTTTTTGGCAAACGGCGGCGATTTCCCGTATGATTCCCATAATACGTTCGATCACACCCCCGCATGGGCGTATTTCAGCGGCAAATATTTTGGCAACAACTTTGTAACGTATGGGGATGCCGGTACTTATCGAAACGCTGTGGGTAGTGAAGAAACTGGCTGGGAGAGCGATTTTGTTATTCCAACGCCGAGCAGAAATGGTTACGCATTCAACGGTTGGTCAAAAGTGGTGAATGATCCAGAAAACACGATTGCCCCGTTGTTTGGTTCTGATGCGGTTGGTCAAAAAACGTTTAATCAGACGACTGCGCAAATGTTGGCAAACTGGGATGTTAGCTTGGCCGATGTTTCGCTGAGTACTGAAGTTGAGAATCCGCCTCCGCAAGAACCGTATAATCGAGAAGAGTTGTGGGAAAAGGCAAAAGTTGGTTTGCCGGCAATCGGCACACTGGTTCGCACTTTCAACGACAGAAGGACGGAAGAGGGCAAAGGTTACCAATTAAATGCATACGCAAGTTGGAAGCCGAACGTATATTCTTTGCGTTTTTACCCGTGGCCGAATGATAGTTGGAAACCTGCAGATACAACAAACGAATGGAATAAAGCGAATGGATATTTTCCTAAAGATATGAATCCATCCGTCATGGATTCCGAACTTGGTTGGGCTTCGATCGACTATGACTATCCGAGAAAACTCAACCCAATTGCTGACAACTCGACTTCGGCTGGTCAGTGGGATCCTGGACCTGCTGACGGTTGGGAGCGGCGGCAAGTTCCAAACCCGATTCGCACAGGATTTGTTTTCACCGGTTGGACGGCGACTGCCAACGGAGTGACCCGCGAACTAGATACCAGTTGGGAACCAACAACGATTTCGCAGTTTATTGATATGTTTGGATCAACAAACAACGTCACCACCGCACCGCCGGATGGCACTGCGATTTCTTGGTATGCCAAATGGAAAGAATTGAGCTATCAGTTTGTGTTCCACAATGAGAACGGCTCGCTGACGGGCGTGATTGCGGGTAGCGGCACGGATGGCGACAAAGTGATTTCGAAGAACTATTGGGGGACGTGTGTTCCGAACAATACGACCGAAGCGAAACTTTCCGCGAGCGAAATTGGCGAGGTGACCCCGCCAGTTGGCTATCGATTTGGCGGCTGGACGACTACCGATAACGGCACAGCTGTCGTTTTGGCGAGTAATTTCCCCGATTTAGATGCATATGAAGCCGCGGAATCTGTAGGCGCGAACACGACGAGCACCGAACGGCAAGTATTGCACGTCTATCCTGTGTTTTTAAACGAAGAGTATGTAGTTACCTATGACAAAAATGGCGATGATGTCACAGGTGAAATGCCGTCTGATAAGGCGACATATAACCAAGATTTCACGCCCGCCAAAAATCTTTTCACCAAAGCACACTATCATTTCACCACTTGGAACGCCAAACCCGACGGCACGGGTGCTGCCTATGACGAGAAGACAGAGTTCACATGGCTATACACAGACAATATCACCCTTTATGCCCAGTGGGAGATTGACACATTTGAGGTCATTTTCGTGGAGGGTACTAAAAAAGAACTAGGTAGATACACTTACGAGTATGGGCAACTTTTGAGTGCTTGGAATGGTTTTAATACACTGAGAGAAGATGATGTTCCAACTTCTTGGTATACCGATCCGGATCTGAGCAAACCGTTCGATGTGTCAACCCCGATTACTGGTAACATGACGCTTTACACTGGAACTACAGACAAATGCCCCCCCACCGTCAACTTCTACACCAAAACGAAGACCGACGGCACAACGACTGTGTTGCCCGCATTACCTGAGGACTGGACGACGCATCTGCCCTATTACGGAT
>JAITDE010000001.1 GCA_031282735.1 Oscillospiraceae bacterium
GTTGTATTTCCGCGAGCGCCAAACGGGGGGATACGCACATGATTGCCGTTGTGCTGGGGAGTGAGACCAGCGATGATCGCTTTAACACAGCAAAGCGTTTGCTTAATTGGGGTTTTGCGAACTACGCGTCGGTGGTGCCCAATGCGGATCAATCCTTGCTCACGCCCGTGCGGGTTTTGCGTGGGGAATCGCGCGAAATCACGCCCGATTACACGGCGACACCATTGCTTGTGCCGAAGGGCGGCGAAGGCGATTTGCAGCAGCAGGTTGCGTTGAGCGCGGACGTGCAAGCTCCTGTTGAAAAAGGGCAAATTCTAGGCAAAATAACATTCTCGCTCGACGGCGAAACACTGGGGAGTGTGCCGCTGACCGCGCCGTCCGCCGTCGGCAAATTGGAGCTCAAAACCGTGTTTAAGCGATTGCTTGCGGCACTGTGGAATTAAACGCGACAGCTTCAGTGCGCGAAAGCGAACTTTTGCGCGTTAAAGCGGATTGCCAATCGACGATGTCATATCAAAACCGATTGCCGCATAGCAATATAGCAATGGAACATAGACGGTCGCAAAACAATCGCAAAACATCATTCAAAAAAATGCAAACAAAAAAAATGCAAAAAAATAATCAAAAAATGCAGTTGCAAAAAACGAAAGGCAAAAAGGATGAAATATGTTGGAACGATGCCGCGTGTTTCGCGCGTGTTTTCGCTGCGCGGCAAAAAAGAGTTGTCACCTCACCTACCGGGAATGGCGCGTTTTCAGCTTGCCGAAACGCTGCGCTTGCAGTGGCAGAGACTGCTGACGCTGGGATTGTTCGGCTTGGGGTTGTTTTTCGGTTCAAAGGCCGAAGACGATCTAACAAGTGGTTTGGCGGAGATCGCGCGCGGTCAGCAGTTCGCGCAAACCGGTCAAAAAGGGCTGTTTGCAGGCGCGTTGAGCTATTTTGCGACGGATTTTTTGTTTTTATCCGCGGCTTTTTTGTTCGGATTATGCGCAATTGGCTTGCCGTTCGTGCTGTTTTTGCCAATCATCCGCGGAATGGGCATTGGTGCGATCAGCAGTTGGTATTATATCAATTACGGCGCGGCCGGATTGGGTTACGGCATGCTCGTGCTGTTTCCGGCGACGATCATTTCGATGCTGGCAATGCTGACATACTGCAAAGAAAGCATGTTGATGGCGGGCGACATGCTGTTGGTCGCGGCAAAAAAAAGCGAACAAGCGGAGGTCAACCTGCGCCTGTTCGCACTGCGTTTTGCCGTATTGCTGATTCCGTGCGCACTTGCGAGCGTCGTTGACGCCGCGTGTCATTTGATGTTTGCGGGATTGTTTTCGTTTGCGTGATCAGGTTTTTTTTGCGTGACGCCCTCTTGGTTTAGCGGATTGGCATCCACGGCGGCGCGGAGTTGCTCGCTGACGACATGCGTGTAGATCTCGGTCGTGGCTAAATTCTCGTGCCCCAAAATATCTTTCAGTTGCAAAATATCAACGTCGTGCTGATACATCAGCGTTGCCGCCGTGTGGCGCAGTTTGTGCACCGAGTAGCCCATGCCGTCCAAATCGGACGCTTTCAGGTATTTTTCCAGCACCAATTCAACGGATCGCGCGTTGATGCGCCGTTTGTTGCGGCTGATGAACAGCGCGTCGCGGTCGTCCACGCGCAAGCCTTCTTGGGGGCGCACTTTCAAATAGCGTTCCAACGCGGCAAGGCAGGCATCATTCAAATAGATGGTGCGTTCCTTGTTGCCTTTGCCCTTGATACGGCATGTGCCGTCGATGCGCACATCGCGGAGATTCAGGTTGACAAGTTCTGACAGTCGCATGCCGCAGTTCAAAAAAAAGATCAGCATGCAGTAATCGCGCTCGGCAAAACGTCCTGTGACTTCCGCCAGCAGTGTGCGGCATTCTTCGAGCGTCAAATATTTGGGGAGGCTTTTGCCTGTGCCGGGCGTTTTGAGTTCCGACATGGGATTGCGCCCGTCGAACATGGATTCCTGCGCCGCCAAATAGCGGAAGAATTGCCGCAGAACCGTTTTTTTGCGGGCGCACGTGCGGGGATTGTTGCCGTTTTCTTTGCAATCAAAAATAAAACGCTCCGCCGTTTTGCAATTGATACGCGCAATGATATCTTTATCGACGCACGCCCGCAAGTCTACTTCATCCACAGGGGTATCGCTTGGCACAAGCTCAAAAGCAAACGCAATCCAGCGAAAAAACGTCCGCAAGTCGGAAGCGTACTCAACCACGGTCAATTGTGATTTGGAGTCGTCCATATGGTACAAAAAATCCTGCGCCAACTGTGGCAGTGACTGAATATCGTTTTTTTTCATGCTACACCAACCATTCATATTAACTTCGCAAAATGATAGTTTTGCGAAGTTGAGGGGAGATTTCACGCGAATGCTACGTTTGGATTGCTTTTTGGATTGCTTTTCGTATTGTAGCGCAACTCAGGCGAAACGTCAATAATCTTTGCAAAAAACGCTTGCGCAACGGATGTTTTGGTGATACAATTAACTAATAAATAAACAAAACAGGAGCGATTCGATTTTTGAAAGGCAGTGCTGTTATGTTGCAATCCGTTTTCGCGTTTTTTTTGGTGCTTGCGCAAATGATGTTCACGCAAATCGGGATCGGCGTACCGATCATCCGGCCGGAAAATCCCAAAAACACGTACCCTATCGTATTTGTCCACGGTCTTGGCGGATGGGGTCAAAGCGCGGGATTGAATGGGGTTTATCCGCATTGGGAACTGCAAGAATACTTGCGGGAACAGGGCTATGAAACATACGCCGCATCGGTTGGACCAATTTCCAGCGCATGGGATAGAGCCTGCGAGCTATATGCGGAATTGACGGGCACGACGGTCGATTACGGCGAGGCGCACGCAAAGGCGCACAACCACGCGCGGTTCGGCGAAACATACAAAAAACTGTTGCCAAACTGGAGTAAAAACCAAAAAATCCATTTGATCGGGCATAGTTTTGGCGGCGCAACCATCCGTTTGTTCGTGCAATTGCTCAATGAGGGCAGCGCGGAGGAGCGCAAAACGACAGGCAAAGAAAATTTATCGCCGCTGTTTTCGGGGGATTTGGACGGGCTTGTTTCTTCTGTTGCAACGCTCGGCGCGCCGCACAATGGCATGACGGCAACGGATCTTCCCGAAATGCAAAGTTTGCTCGGCGTAGTGGCGGGTATCAGCGCGGCAGTGCCGGTGGTTGAGTATTTATATCCGTCCAGATTGCGGCACTTTGGCGTTTCGACCAAAGTATGTTACCTGGATTCGCCGATTGCGATGGTGCGCAATTGGGATGCTTTTATGCAAGGCACTGACAACGCGGGTATTGATTTGTCGGTTGACGGCGCGTATGATGTCAACCGGATGATCCAATGTCAGCCTGATATTTTTTATTTCAGCTTTGCCGCGCAAATTACGCAAGACGACGGCGCCGGCAATCAGGTGCTCAACGAATACGGCAAGTCGTCGGTGTTTGCGCGTTCGGCGGTTTCAATCGGCAAAAAAGTTGAACCCTACAAAACGGCGCGCGGCGTTTTGATTGACGACAGTTGGCTGCCGAACGATGGGTTGGTCAACGTTATTTCGGCGCAGTATCCGTTTGGCGAGCCGCACAAAAACTACGACGCGAATAAGCTCGAACGAGGCACATGGCAAGTGATGCCAACAATCAAAACCTTCGATCATGAGGCGTTTTCCGGGTCACTTGCAACAAATGACGATCCGCAAAAGGTCTATGACACGCTCGTGGGCATTTATACGAAAATCGAAAAACAGCGGTAAGCGTCGAGCGGATCAAGCAAAATCAAAAATGAAGTCCCCTGCCCTGTTCCGCAACGTTTTAACGCGCTAAATTGCTAAATTATGTCACCAATCAGCGCACCGACAGCATCGCGCACGTTTTGCGCACCGATGATCGCGATGTCCGATTTGAGCGATTTTGGCAGACCACGCAGGTTTTGTTTGGGCAAAACGCACTTCGCAAAGCCCAACCGCGCGGCTTCGCGCACACGCTGCTCGCATTGCGCCACTGCCCGTAATTCCCCGCCTAAGCCGATTTCGCCGAACACCAAGGCTTCGCTTGGCACAGGCAAATCTTTCAATCCCGAAACCAAAGCCAGCGCAACGGATAAATCCGTAGACGGCTCGTCCAGCTTCAGCCCGCCGATCACGTTGATATAAGTATCCATATTGCCGAAAAAATAGCCCGCGCGTTTTTCGAGCACGGCAATCAGCATGGCAAGCCGATTGCCGTCCACGCCGTTCGTCATGCGGCGCGGATTGCCAAATCCCGTTGGCGCGACAAGTCCCTGCACCTCCGCGAGAATGGGGCGCGAGCCCTCCATCACACATGCCACGCAACTGCCCGAAACGCCTTTGGGGCGACCGCCGATCAGCATCATCGACGGATTTTCGACCTCTTGCAGACCGTGTCCGCTCATTTCAAATACGCCGATTTCGTTTGTCGAACCAAAGCGATTTTTTACGGCGCGCAAAATCCGATAGGATAAATGCCGTTCGCCCTCAAAATAAAGCACCGCGTCAACAATGTGTTCCAACACTTTCGGGCCTGCGATATTGCCGTCCTTGTTCACGTGACCCACCAAAAATATGGGGATATCCAGCTGTTTTGCAACGCGCTGGAGGGCATGCGTGGATTCGCGCACTTGCGTCACGCTGCCGGGCGACGACGGGATATCCTCCGCTTGCATGGTTTGGATGGAATCAACAATCACCATGCCCGGTTTTTCGGCGCGGATGTGTTCGCAGATAGCAAGAACGTCGGTTTCGCAAAGCACACGCAGGTTTGGCGACTGCACGCAAAGCCTGTCGGCGCGCAGTTTGAGTTGGTGCGGCGATTCCTCGCCCGAAATATACAGCACAGCGATTTGTTTGCAGATCTCTTCGCAGATTTGCAACAAAATCGTCGATTTTCCAATGCCGGGATCGCCGCCGAGCAACACGACAGAGCCTTTGACCAATCCACCGCCCAGCACACGGTCGAGTTCCCCCAAGCCTGTGCGGTATCGATGGGAATTGTCGGCGGTGATATCGCTGAGCGGCTGCGCCCGGAACGCGGTACGCGCCACTGCCGACTGCGCGGCGCTTGGCGCGGTGCGCACTTCCTCGTTGATGGTATTCCATTCGCCGCACTGCGCACATTGACCGCTCCAACGCAGATGTTCGCGTCCGCAGGCGCTGCACACAAAAACAGTTTTCGATTTCGCTTTTGGCGGCATAATGTCCCTTTCGTTCGCTGATGATTAAACTTCGCAAAATACCCAAAAAAGAGATTCACAGATCAAGTGGACAAATGCAAAAAATCAAGCACAATTCGGTTGAACAAATCGGCGTGTGTACTGCTCAAAAAGTGTGTCGATTTCGGCACAATATGCAGTTTTGCGTTTGGAAGCGCCGCGGCGATCGCCCTTGTGTGGCTCTCTTTGATCATATCGTTTGAGCCTGCCAAAACAAGCGCGGGCATCGGGAGCGCAGCGAGCTCCTCAAACGAAATATCCGGCTGACCAATCATCAGCCCCCATATTTTACGTTTGCGCCGCGTTTTTTCGCTTTTGAACGCAAACAATCCGAGCGCGGCGTGCGCAAGCACAATTGGCATTTGGATACGCCGCTTAACGCCCTTCGGCGAAACATTCGCGCCGACGACGATCAACGATTTGACCCGCGTGGGATACGCGAGGGCGAACAGCAACGCGATATTGCCGCCGTCGCTAAAACCGATCACATGCGCTCGTTGGATATCAAGGCTATCCAGCACGGCTGCAAGATCTTCCGCCATTTGCGCCAGCGAAAAATCACCATCACCGAACGCGGATTGACCATGCCCGCGGCTGTCGAGCGCAACGCATTTGTAATCCTTGGAAAAAAACGCAATTTGCGGTGCAAAATAGGAATGATCCTCACCGTTGCCGTGCAGAAAAACCAACGGCTCTCCATCACCGTCAACGCGGCAGTAGAGCCGTGCGCCATTGATTTCCAGCAGTTTTTCTTGCATTTTATCTCCTCTTGATTTCCGCAATCCGAGAAGCGCAGTGCGCATGGCAGATGGCAATCGCGAGGGCGTCGGCGACATCATCCTGTTTCGGCACGGCGGACAGGCGCAAAATGAGACGAACCATTTGCTGCACCTGTTTTTTTTCGGCGCGTCCGTAGCCAACGACGCTTTGTTTGACCTGCAAAGGCGTGTATTCGCCTAACTGCAAGCCGTGCGCCGCGGCGGTGAGCAAAATAACGCCGCGCGCCTGTGCAACGTCGATTGCCGTCGTTGTATTGGTGTTAAAAAACAGCTTTTCAATGGCCATCGCATCGGGCGAATGCCGCGCAACGCAATCTTCCAGCTCGTTATGTATTTGCTCCAACCGCGACGCGAAAGGCATTCCCGCCTGTGTGGTGATCGCGCTGGCTTCCAGCAAAGCGAAGCGGTTGTTTTTGTATTCCAAAACGCCGACGCCGACGATGGCGTAGCCGGGGTCAATTCCAATGATTTTCATGGCAGACGCTTCCGCGATTCCCCACACCTTTCACTTAAAGAAAGCTCTTACGCTTTTTTCTCGCGCAGCAAAAGCGCCAACTCGTCCATGAACGTATGGATATCCTTGAACTCGCGGTAGACGGACGCAAAGCGGACATAGGCGACTTCATCCAGCAGTTTGAGCTTGTCCATGGCAAGCTGACCGATGGTTTCGGTCGGCACTTCGCGTTCCATGCTGTTGTGGAGCGTCTGCTCAATGTCGTCCACCAACATCTCCAGATCCCCGACAGAAACAGGACGCTTTTCGCACGCGCGGCGCAATCCATTGTAGAGTTTTTGCCGTTCAAAACTCTCGCGTGTTTTGTCCTTTTTAATCACCATCAACGGCACATTTTCAATCATTTCGTAGGTTGTGAACCGCTTTTGGCATTTGATGCATTCACGTCGGCGGCGGATACGCTCATATTCATCAGTTGGGCGCGAGTCGATCACTTTGCTCTCCTCGCAGGCACAGTAGGGACATTTCACGGACATACCTCACTTTCGTTTTGAATTCCAAGCGCGCACGTCTTTGAGGGATTCCCAAAGCGCACAGTAGTTTTGATACCGTGTTTGCGGGATGACACCCTGCGCGACACCCGCCAAAACCGCACAGCCTTTTTCGGTCGTGTGCGTGCAGGAAACAAATTGACAGTCATCCAAAAACGGCGCGAACTCACGGAAGAATTGCGGCAAAGCGTCCGCTTCGAGCGACGTATGTTCCACCGGCATCAGCAACGAAAAACCCGGAGTATCCGCGACAAGCCCACCCGCCACCGCATGGAGCGTTACGACGCGTGTGGTGTGCCGCCCGCGCCCTAATTTGCGGCTAATCGCACCCGTTTGCAACGCCAAAGCGGGATCAAGACGATTGAGCAGCGTGGATTTGCCCACACCCGTGTTCCCGCAAAACGCGCTGGTTTTGTTCGCCAGCAAAGCGCGTAACCGCGGCACAAAATCATTGCCGTCAACCGCTGTGCGGAACGTCTGAAATCCCGCCCTGCGGTAGATATCGCAATACGGCGAGGCATCCGCCAAATCCGCTTTGGTGAAAACAAGAATCGGTTCAATCGCAAGGCGTTCGGCTTCGGCAATCAGCATATCGAGCAAATACAAATTGGGTCTTGGCTCAACGGTCGACGAAACAAAAAACAATTGATCAATATTGGAAAGCGGCGGACGCACCAATGTGTTTTTGCGCGGCAAAATGTCGCTGACCGTCCCTGTGCCGTCGGGAAGCACCTCCGCTCGAACAAAATCGCCTGTGCGCGGGGTGATGTTTTCTTTGCGAAAACGCCCGCACGCACGGCAAGTATATATGGTCTCTCCGCAGTGCACGGCATAAAATCCACTCAGCGACTGATGAATGCGTCCTTCAACAAGCATAAAACCTCTTTATTTGAGCACGTCAAGTGTAATTTGCGTGTTGGTCGGATAGCTTCCGGGGGTCGGCGTTTGCGCCATCACCATGCCCGAAACAAACGCGATGGAGATGGGCAGACTGCTTTCGGTTACAATGATGTTGGTATACCCGAGGCCTTCCAGAATGGCGATCGCTTCGGCGCGCTGTTTGCCGACAAGCGACGGGATACTGGGCGTGGGTTCTGTTTGCTTGATTTCGGTCGCCGCGGGCGGTGTTTTGGTGAAATCCACCGTCGCCGTATAAATCGCCGTGCCGTCCAGCGTCACCTGCAAATTTTCGGCACTGCCAGATCCCTCCACCTCAACGGTGAAATTACTGCCGTCGAGCAAAACATTTTCCTGTATTTTGCGCACAGCGTTCAAATAGACGCGCAGAACGCCCTCTCCCTGCTGGTTCGGCAAAGCGATTTGCAGCGATAGCCTTGCAACCGCCGCCTTGCCCGAACTGACGCGCACGCTGACTTTGGTGTTTTTGGGCACTTCCTTTTCGGCATCAAGACTTTGCCAAACGATTTTGCCCTTTGCCTCCGTGCTGTCAACCTCCTGCACGGTTGCTTCATCTAAGAGGAGTTCCCTCTGCGAAAGCATGGTTTTGGCCTGTTCCACCGTCCAACCCAAAAGGTCGGGGACTTTGGTTTTGTTCTGCGTGTCTTCGTCCACCGCCATGTAGATTTTAACCGTTTTGTTGCGTTCCAATTTTGTGCCGCTCTTGGGGTCTGTGCGCACGATGTCGCCTTTTTTAACGGTTGTGCTGAACTCCGTGAGCACCACCGCGACGAAACCATTGTTTTCAACCTCGGCTTCGGCATCCGCGACGCTGAAACCCACCACGTCCGGGACTGTGGATGTCGTTTCGATCGCGACGGTGAGCGTGACTGTCACCTTGCCGTCTTTGGGCTTTACTTTTGAGCCGGGTTCGGGATCTTGACGAAACACCACGCTGGGATTGGCGGCATCGTTGAGTTCCTCTTTCCAAACAAAGACGAAAGTATCAGTGTACTCGTCAGATTTTGTTTCGATATCGGCGCGTGTCATATTGATGAACTTCGGCACTTCAACCGCGCTCGCCTGATTGTTGACCGCCAAAATGATGGCGGCGACAATCCCCACCAGCACGACGATCCCCGCGATAATGCCAATCATCATTGGCACAATGCGGCTCTTGGGTTCGTCTTCCTCATCAACGGCGATGCTCGGTTTTTGGGCGGGCGGCGCGTAGGCTTTCGGCGCGGTGCGCGAACGTTCCATCGGTCCAACGTATTTGGTCGGTTCGCGATCGACAAAATAGGAATACTCAAACCGAATGAGCGGATTGCGCTTGAATTCTTCCAAATCCAAAAGCATCTCGGCGGCGGATTGATATCGATCCGCCGTGTTTTTTTGCATGGCGCGGATGATAATTTGCTCCAATCCGACGGGGATCGCGTCGTTGATCTCGCGCGGACGGCGCGGTTCGGACTGCAATTGCATGATCGCCACCGAAACCGTCGAATCCGCTTGAAATGGCAATTGCCCCGTCAGCATTTCGTAAAAAACAACACCGATGGAGTAGATATCCGCTTTTTCGTCGGTAAAATCACCGCGCGCCTGTTCGGGGCTGATGTAATGCACCGAACCGATTGCGTTTTCGGTCATTGTGCGCGTCTCGCTGCGGCTGAATCGGGCGATGCCGAAATCCGTCACTTTGATGTTGCCGCTGTGGAGCAACATGATGTTTTGCGGTTTGATGTCGCGGTGAACAATCCCGCGATCGTGGGCATGCTGGAGCGCGCGCAAAATCTGCGTCAAAAAGTGCACGGCTTCTTTCCACGGGATCACGCGGCGTTGTTCGATGTATTCCTTGAGGGTAATCCCCTCCACGTATTCCATTACAATATATTGCAAGCGGTCGCCGTAGCTGACATCGTAAACCTTCACAATATTCGGATGCGAGAGCATGGCGATGGCTTTGGATTCGTTTTTGAAACGGCGCCGGAACTCGTCGTTTGCCAAATATTCCTCTTTGAGGATCTTAACGGCAACAGGGCGGTCGTCGATGTTGTCGTAGGCGCGATAGACAATCGCCATGCCGCCGACGCCAAGGACTTCTTGGATCTCATAACGCCCTTCCAGCACTTTACCTTGGTAATAGTCCATACAAACAACCTCTTTCTCTTCGTTACCGCAAACGGAGCACTCACAGCGCAATGGTTACGACGGTGATGTTATCCTGTCCGCCGTTCTGGTTCGCCATTGCAATCAAGTCGTCGGTGCAAAGCGCACCGCCGCAAAGGAGTTGGCGTTGGATGTCCGCCAATTCAACCATGTTGGTCAAACCGTCGGTGCAAAGCAACAAAACATCGTCCTTTCGGAGTGTTTCTTCGCAAAAATCAATATCCACTTCGCCGCCGACTCCCACCGCGCGTGTGATTAAATTTTTGTGCGGATGGATTTTCGCCTCATCCTCCGTGATTTGCCCGTTATCCACCATCGCCTGCACCACGGAGTGATCTTTGGTGAGTTGGATCAATTGCCCACCTGTGCTAAGATATGCGCGGGAATCGCCGACGTGCGCAATATAAGCGGCTTCGGGGGTGATCACTGCGGCGACGACGGTCGTACCCATACCCTGGAGGGCTTCGTTTGCGGCGGCGAGGTCAAAGATACGGGCGTTCGCGGCCTGAATGGCGGAAAACAGCATGTTCTTGATGGTTCGTCCGCCCATTTGCTGGCGAAAGGCCGTTGAGATGGTTTCGGAAATCATCTTCACCGCCGTTTGGCTTGCAATATCGCCGCCCGACGCGCCGCCCATGCCGTCGCACACAATTGCCCAAACCACACCGCTTGGCAACTCACCAACGCTATAGCTGTCTTCGTTCATCAAGCGAACTTGACCGACATCCGTTTTCGCGGCAACACGCATGGTTATCCTCCTCGAAAAAGGTAATACGCTGATCCCTTTTGTTTTTTTGTGCCTGCGGCAAGCAGCCGCTCTGGCTTCCCCTGCTAAGAACGCTGAACACCGAATGATTGCGCCGTGTCCGTTTGCCTGCGCAACTGCCCGCACGCCGCGCTGATATCCGCGCCCAACGTGCGCCGCACTGTCGCGGGAATCCCCGCTTGCTCCAGAATATCCTGAAACCGGCGCACGGCGTCTTTGTGACTGCGCCGCCGACGGTGTTCCTCCACCGGGTTGGCGGGGATCAGATTCACGTGACAAAGCATGCCTTTGAGCAAACGCGCCAACGCGTACGCGCAATCAGGTGTGTCGTTGCGCCCGTCGAACATCGCATACTCAAACGATATGCGGCGTCCCGTGGTTTTGATATAGGCGCGGCAAGCGTCCAACAGTGTTTCGATGGGATACGCTTGATTAACGGGCATCAGTTCGCTGCGCAGGGCGTTGTTCGGCGCGTGAAGCGAAACGGAAAGCGTAACAGGCAAAGCTTCTCGCGACAGTTTGTGCATCATGGACACCAACCCGCATGTGGAAAGCGAAACCTTGCGCATGCTCATGTTTTGCCCGTTCGGGTCGCCGACCAAGCGCAGGAACGCAAGAACGTTCGTGTAATTATCCAACGGTTCGCCCATGCCCATGAGCACCATGTGGTTGATTTTTTTGCGCAGATCGTGTTGCGCGGCAAATATCTGCCCCAACATTTCGCCCGCCGTTAAGTTGCGGACAAGCCCGCCCATACCGGATGCGCAAAACTTGCATCCCATGCGGCATCCAACCTGTGCGGATGCGCAAATCGACAGCCCGTAACCGTAGCGCATCACAACGCTCTCAATTGTTTCGCCGTCGTCCAAACGAAAAAGATACTTGACCGTGCCGTCGATCTTTGAAACTTGCTTTGCGGCGATTTCGCAACCTGATATCATCGCGTGCCGTGCCAACAACGCACGGTCAGAAACCGACAAATCGGTCATGTCGTCGGTTCCGGGAACACCTTTCCGCTGAACCCAAGCAAAAATTTGCTTTGCGCGAAAAGGCGGAAAGCCAAGCAGAATTGTGAGTTTCCGCAAATCTTCAAACGGCATCGCGCGCAGGTCGGGGAGCTTGTCCATTATGGAATCAACCTTTTTTGGAATTTCGCCATAAAAAAGCCGTCGTGATTGCGACTTACGGGGATCGTCAAAAAGCCTTCCGCGGAACGGATACCCGTGCTGAATTGCGGCAACGGCGTTAGGACGTCGAAATCGGGATGCGATTCCAAGAACCGTCCGCACACGCCTTCATTCTCAGCGGGATTGAGCGTACAGGTTACGTAAAGCAGAACACCGCACACATTGAGGCACTCCGCGCCGCTACACAGGATATTGTACTGCAATTCAGGCAATTTGTCAAGATCCGCTTGCGTTTTCTCACGTATATCGGGCTTTTTTTTCATAATACCCAGCCCGGAACAGGGTACGTCGCACAAAATGCGATCCGCCTTGCCATATTTTCCATCAATTACGCCACGATTTCTCACATCGCCGCACACCGTTTGCACACACGTCAACCCCAAACGGTTTGCGCCGCTCTCGATCAGCTTTGTTCGCTTGTCGTGCAGTTCACAGGCAATCAGTTTGCCGTCGTTGCGCATCATCTGCGCAAGCGTGAAACTTTTCCCGCCCGGCGCGGCGCACAAATCAAAAACGGTTTCGCCCGCGCGCGCCCCCAAGGCGTGACAAGCCCATTGCGCCGAAATATCCTGCACATGAAAACAGCCGTCCGAAAAACCGGGCAGTTTTACAACATTTGTTCTCATTTTTGTCAGACACAGCGCGTTTTCGCAGTCGTCAACCAAGGCCGCGCCCACGCCGTTGGTTGCCAGCAAATCTTTCAGCGCGGCGGTCGTTGTTTTTTCGGTATTGACACGCAGATACGTGTCCGCCGTGCCCGTGCTTGCGGCAAGCATCGCTTCGGCGTGATCGGGATAAGCGGCTTTCCAGAGCCGACAAATCCACTCCGGAACGGAATGGCGGATTGATAAGTAAGCAATCGCCGCGTCGCCGGTTTCCGCCGGTTCGGGATAAATGATTTCGCTGGCTTGCGCCCTGCGCAAAACGGCGTTGACAATACCCGACATTGAACGAATGGCCGGAATCGTTTTCACAAGTTCAACGCTTTGGGCGATGGCGGAATAATCCGGCACGCGGTCAAGAAAATAGATTTGGTATAATCCTATTAGGAGCGCGATGTGAATTTCGGGTCTGATGCGTTCAAGCGGTTTTGTGAGAAATTGCCGCAATTGATAATCAAGCGTCAAGCGGCGTTCCACGACGCCATAGACGATTACCGCAGTGAGCGCGGCATCCCGCGTTGAAAGGTTTCGCTTGTTGAGTTCGGCATCCAGCGCGAGATTGGCGTAACTGAGGCGGCGATAGTGCGCAAGCAGGATATCGAACGCGGCTTTGCGCGCGGGGGACAGTTTTTGCGGGTTGATCGGCACAGCGATCGCCTCCGTTTGATTTTGTATATTTATCGCCTGCGTTGAAAACGCATCATGAACCTGAGCAAATTTGCGATCGAAACGACCAAAGCGGCAACATAGGTCATCGCCGCCGCAGTGAGGACTTTTTTCGCGCCGCGATATGCATCGCCCTCCAACAATCCCTGGGATTCAATCACATGCAAAGCGCGGCGGCTTGCGTTGAACTCCACGGGCAATGTGACGAGCTGGAACAGCGCAATCAGTGCATAAAGCGCGAGACCGACGGTAATCAAAAAATCAAAACTCATCAAATAGCCGAGAATAACAAGGGGTATCCCCAGGGACGACCCGATGTTGCAAACAGGCAGAATGGCGTTGCGTATTTTGATTGGCATATAGCTGTTCGCATGCTGTGCGGCATGCCCCGCCTCATGCGCGGCAATTCCGACGGCGGCGATGGTTGCGCTGCCGAACACGCCGTCCGAGAGGCGGATCGTTTTTGTGCGCGGGTCGTAGTGATCGCTCAGCCGTCCGGAAACGCGCTCCACGCGGACATCGCGGACACCGTAAAATTCCAACACCCGCAGTGCGGTTTGCGCACCGGTGAGATGTCTTGCATTACCGATTGCGCTCATTTTTTTGTATGTGCCTTTGACCATGATTTGCATGGCGATTGAAAAAAGCAACGCGGGGACGACGAACATCAAAAAGTAGATATCCATGCCGTAAAAGCCGCCGATAAACATCAAAAGACCTCCTGTATTGTTTTGTAAATTGATATAATCTGTTCGCGTTGTGAAAATTTTTGCGCGTCTAGCCGCCGGCATGCCCTCTCTTGTAGCTTGCGCCCGACATCGCGCGCTTGCCCTCGGGTTGAACGACATCAAGGCAAAGATACGCGCCGTCGCCGCATTGAACGCACAACTGCGCGTCGTCAGGCTCAATCGCAACGTGACAACTGTGCACACGTAATGTTCTGCCGTTATGCTTTATTGTTGCCATCGGCCATGGAAATAACCCGCGCACTTGATTCCGCAAATTCTCCGCCTCGCGCGAAAGATCCAACGGCGACATGGATTTTTTCAGCATCGGCGCGTAACTCGCCCGCGCGTCGTCCTGCGGCACGGCGCACAGCGTGCGCGTTTGCAGACCTTCGATTGTTTGGCGCAGCGTTTCGGCGGCAAGGATCGACAAGCTATCGTGCAGATCGGCGGCGGTCGCGTCGGACGGGATTGCGCACGTGGTTTGGAGCAATACCGCGCCCGTGTCCATGCCGGCATCCATTTGCATAGCAGTAATGCCCGTTTGCGTTTCGCCGTTCAAAATTGCCCACTGGATGGGCGCCGCGCCGCGATATTGCGGCAAAAGCGACGCGTGCATGTTCACACAGCCAAGCGGGGGCAGATCCAATATTTCCCGCGGCAAAATCTTGCCATAGGCCGTTACGACAATCAATTCCGGCGCAATCTTTTGCAATATATCGTATACCTCGCCGCCGCGCAGTGTCGTCGGCTGAAAAACAGCCAATCCGTGCGCGAGAGCGGCTTCTTTGACGGGCGGCGCGGCAAGTTGCAATCCCCGCCCCTTTGGCTTGTCCGGCTGAGCCAATACGGCGCCGACCTCGTGACCGTCGGCGATCAGCCGCTCCAAGCAGGGAACGGCGAACTGCGGTGTACCCATGAACACAACTTTCACGCAATTTCCCCCTTCCGTTTTGCCAATAGGCTATAAAGCGGCACGTATACAAAAAATGTCATGCCCGCAAACAAAAAAATTGTCGCCGGCACGTCGGATGTGTATTGCTCCGCGACTTTGCGGACGAGCGTGACAGGGCGGAACAAATCCCAACTGTTGAACCGCAAACAACGTCCAACCCAGATGGCAAATCCGCTCAGCAACGAAACGAACAATACAAAAATCCAGCCGGTTGTTTTTCCGTGTTTTTGCTCCAGCTTGCCGTGCATTATCCAAAACGAAAGCATACCGAAGAGGCAGCCGACTAAAATTCCCGCAACGGAGTGGAATAACGCAAACCAAACCACGGGATTCGCCGTGAACGCGGTGCCGTTCCAGAAGCGATAATTCCCCAAATGGATGAAATCGGTGAGCATATATGGCGCGTTCGGGAAAAACAAAAGCCAACCCAGCGCACAGCACGTTTTGGCGATTGCGTGTTTCCCACGGCGTTCCAACACGCAAAAAATGCCCACAAACGCAAGCGGAACACCCGATAAAAAGATGTTCCAAATCATCATCATGCGAAAGTAGAGCGTCTCGCCGAAAAACACCGTGATCGCCGTGAGAATGACCGTCGCCGCGGTGAGCACGGCAATGATCGGCGCAAGGTTTTTGGGTATCCATCCAAACAAAAATCGTGTCATAGCGTTTTGGCGGCGGTGCGCCCTCCCCTATTGCGTTTTCGCGTCACGAAACAGCAATCCATTCATATGATCGATCTCGTGGCAAAATGCGCGGGCTTTCAAGCCGTCCGCTTTGTAGAAGCACCACTGATCCTTGCGGTTGAGCGCGCGCACTCGCACGACGGCGGGGCGGCGCGTTGTATGGAATTCGCCCGGAAAAGACAAACACCCCTCTTCCGCCGTTTGCGCGCCTTCCTCAGCGATGATTTCGGGGTTGATCAGTTCAATTAAGCCGTCGCCCGTGTCGATCACCGCAACGCGGCGCAAAATGCCGACTTGCACCGCCGCCAATCCGCATCCATTGTTGGCACGCATCGTTTGCGCCATGTCGTCGAGCAATTGAATGATACGCGCGTCGATTTTTTCGACCTTGCGGATGGTTTTGAGCAGATATGGATCATCAAATTTTATATTA
>JAITDE010000063.1 GCA_031282735.1 Oscillospiraceae bacterium
TTCCGGAGGGAAATCCCATGCAAATCAAAAACAAACAAGAACTCGCACAGCTGATTGAAGCGGATATCTATCGATACACAGGAAAAAAAGGGCGCAAAGCACGGCGCACAGTTTGGGGGAATCCAGCCGTGCGATTCTGCTATCACCTGCGAAAAAGCATGTATGCCGCAACCCGAAATCGCCTGCTCTATTTTTATTATGCTTGGCGGCGCAACGCGGCCGGCAGACTCTGCGGCGCGGAAATCTCAGCGCACGGCGGTTCGATCGGTCCCGGGCTGCATTTGGCGCACAACGGCGGTATTGTGATACACTGTGACGCTGTTTTGGGCAGCAATGTGACTGTTTCGACCGGCGTTGTCATTGGTCAGCAGATTAAAAACGGGCTGTCGCTTTGTCCTGTGATTGGCGACAACGTTTATATTGCACCCGGCGCGAAGCTCATTGGCGGCATACATATTGGGAACGATGTTGCAATCGGCGCAAACGCGGTTGTAACAAAAGATGTTCCCGATCACGCCGTGGTGGCGGGCGTTCCCGCCAAAATATTGGGCTATGGCGGCGCGCGGGAATATTTGTTGCATCCGTATTGATTGTCGACGTATCTTGGACGTTCGTTCGCTACGCCGCAATTTTATAAGTCTTCTGCTTGAAAGCAAAGAAACAAAAAAACACGCCCGCCGCTTTACTCTGTCTTTTTTGACGAACCTTTTCTGAAGAAAAGGCTGAAATTTGGGTTGACTGTTCTTCCAGTTTGTGGTATCATGGAAGCGAAGGAGTGTGTGGAATGAAGCGTTGTTACATATCGCGGATCGGGCACTGGATTTTGTCTTTTATGCTGTTGGCTGTTTTCGCGATTCCAACCTTTGCGGCAGACGAACTGCCCGCGCCGGGAAGTTTTCGTGTGGACTTGCCGATGGATCTTTACTTGATTGAATTGCAGTCGAAGAACCGCGCGAATATCGCTTTTGTGCACGAGGACGACTTCTTTTTATCGCTGCGCACCGTCCCCGACACCGACTATTTGCGTTTGGTGCTCGCCAAAGACACCAAAAACGATCCCTATTTTGCGAGTGCGCTGATCGGCGAAAGGGAAACGCTCGCGCTCGAAAAAACCTTGCGTATTGATTTCGTGATTGCAAAAGACGGACAGAATTCAACAATCACCGCGACCCTTCTGCCGTCGAACAAAGTCTGCGCGTCCATCACAATCCCGTGGGTTTTTGAGGGCAGCGCAACGCTCGCCGCGTTTGCGGAAGAAGCCAACGCGCCGCTCACCCCCTTGGATGTCACGTCGCCGAACGGAGTCGTCCAGACAACAATCCCCAACGGTCAAACGCCAAAAACGCCTCGCCAATCGCCGAGCATCGGTTTGTATATCGGCGTGGTTGCTCTGCTGTTGCTGTTGCTGACGGCGGTTGTGCTGTCGCAGGTGTTTCGGAAGCCCATTCAAACACTTGCGGACAAATCCGCCGCCGCAATGCGCGAATTGGGCAAAAAAATCGACTTGCGGTCCGCGATGGCAAAACGCATCGCACCCAAGAAAACCCCCGCGCCGTTGGGTGAGCCGCCGATCCCCGCGCCGTCGACCATCCAGATGCCGCTTGCCGAAATTGCGCGGGAGATCGCATCCGCGCCCGAGGATGTTACGTTGTCCGGTCTCGTCCGCGCGGAACTATCCGATATAGGCGCACTTTCATCGTTCACGCTCCAAATGGACACGGGCGGCATTCCGAACAATCTATCAAGCGATGCCTTGCAATCGCAAAGCGAAATTGAGATTATGAACGCGTATTTCTCAGGCAAGCAAAAGGCGATTCCCGCGGAATACGACATGCTGACGGTTGGCTTAAGCAACCGTGACGTTTTGCTCTCAACCCCCATGGACACCTCCCCGCCGCCATCGTTTATCCATAAAAAATTGGGGCAGATGTTTTCGATTTCACAACAGAGCGGCAATTTGTATTTGCATATTGATTATTTTGCCTATCCCACTTTTTTGGTTCAGCGCGCGCTCGAAAGCGTCTGCCTTGCGCGAATATTCGATTTGGTTGATACGCACGGCGGCAGGCCCGCGTTGGCGGATGTGTTTCAGCACAAAATTTTGGAGATTATACCCGCGCAAACAAAGCGCGAAGGGGATTCGTTTGTCCTCACGCGACGCGGGCGTATTGTGGTTGATTGAGTTTGATGTGGTTTTGTGCGGATGGGAGTGAGGGTGTGTGCGAGGTATGTTTTCGGAATCACTGCATTTTCAAAATTTTGAGGCGGGCGGAGAACCGCATCATTTGAGGGCGCTGTTCCGCGATGATCAAACGGTTTTGTCGTTGCTGCGCACGACGCTGACGCAGTTGCAAACCGCTTGCCAAACAGACGCGGGGACGGATAATCCGTGGATCACTGCCAGTTTCACGCTTGCCGGCACATATGCCGTTGTGCTCAACAGCCGTCGTTCAAAGGGCGGTGTTTGGGAATCCGCTGTCGCCGCTTTTGATATCTCCGGATTCCACACCACGGGGATCGAACTGCAATACAATCGATTTTTTCCTGATCACAGCGCGTTTTCCAAATGGGCATGCATGGATGAGCGTTTTTTGAAAACCATGCGCGGCGCCGCGTTGATGTGCTGTTTGGATTCCGGCGCGGCATTTTTGTGCTACACAGGCGCACAGCGGCGGCATCTCGCCATGTCCATTTTGGCGGATTTGTTTGAAAATGCGATCCCCTCTCAGCAATATCGCTTTGTGTCGGCAGTCGTCGGCACGGGTCGGGTGGATATGTTGCCCTACACCGTGCGCATTTGCGCCAGCACGACACCGCCCACAAAACCGCTTGCAACGGGTGTTTTGGTGGATTTGGGCGCGACGCCGCCAACGCTTGAAGCTCATTTCGGCACACTGAACTTCGCCCAGCGCACCATGCAACAATTGCTTGGATTGCTCGATTTGCAAACCCTGCGCAGCACTTGGAACAACGCGCAGCGCGTCGTCATCGAAACAATCGGTGTGCAAGCAACCGAACAATCACAGGATTTAACCATGTGGCAAATGGTGCGCAAGTCGTTTCCAAGCTCCAAATTTCCCGTTACCGAAGCGGAACACACGCGCTTGCAAGAGCAAATCGAAAAATTCCACCAAACAAACTGAGTGTCCCTTCTTTTCTTGAAAGACTTCTTTTCTTGAAAGAAAAGAAGCAAAAGAACTTTTCCCGCTTCGCGCCCCTGTTTTCAGACTGAGCAAATATAAATCAGTCTAAAAATGACAGCGCGAAGCGGGAAAAAGTCTTTTTGCTTACTTTTTCTTCAGAAAAAGTAAGGCGGAAAAAGCAGATTATGCCAAAAGCTGTGCAATCACCCGGTTAGAGAGCAAAAATCCTTTGCGGGTGAGGGCGATTTTATCGTCGCTCACCGTTACAAGATCATGTACGGTCAATTCGACCGCGCGTTCAAAAATTATTTCGGGAATACCGTGCCCAAAACGGCGGCGTGTCAATGCACCGCAAAGCCCATCAGTTAGTCGCAGACGCAGCATCGCGTATTCCTCAAAATCGCCGCCCTCGCCGTCCACAATCGGCGGCGCACCGCTTAAAAAAGCGCGTATATCCCGCTCATAATGCCACCGTTCGCCTTGCGTAAATCCATGCGCGCTAGGGCCGAGAGCATCGTATGGTTCTGCGTTCCAATAAATCAAATTGTGCCGGCTTCTGTATCCCGCGCGCGCGAAATTTGAAATTTCGTATTGCGCGTAGCCGTGCGCGTCCAGCCAATCGCAAGCGCAAGCATATAAATCGCACTGCGTGCCGTCATCGGGGAACGTGGAGGCATCGCGCAAAGCGAACGGCGTATGCGCCTCCACTTTGAGCAAATACGCACTGATGTGCGCCGCGTCGTGGGCCTCGCAAAATTGCAAAGTCCGCGTTAGGCTTTCGATTGTTTGATTCTGCAATCCCAGCATAACATCCAGTGAAATATTAAAAAAACCCGCGTTTTGCAATATTTTGATTGCGTTCGCGCAGGTTTGCAAATCTCCGTTGCGCCCCAACCAGCGGCGTTCCGCGGCGTGGGCGGATTGCAATCCGAGCGATACGCGATTCACACCGCAAGCGGCAAGCGCACGGGCAAGATCGGTCGTGACACTGGATGGATTGCATTCAACCGTCACTTCCGCGTTTGGGAAAAGCGCGGACTGAATTGCCCGCAAAATCGATTCCATTTGTCGCGGCGATAAAACCGACGGCGTTCCGCCGCCAATATAAACCGTATGCCAACGCTGATTCACCGCTTTTTCTTGCAGACGCTCCGCGCAAAAACGCACATAACGTTCGCGCGTCTCTTCGTCGGCGGAAAAGGAATAAAAATCACAATAACCGCATTTGGCGGCGCAAAACGGGATGTGCAGGTAAAAATGCGCCGCGCCCGTTGTTATATCCGCCACAACCCAACCCGTTTCATCGCCTTTTCGGTCGTGCGGTCGGCAATCCGCGCGGCGGCGCGTGCGCCTTCGGCGGCAATCGACTGCAATCCCGCGGGATCGGCCATATATGCCTTATATTTTTCCCGGAACGGACGCAACGCGGCAATCACGACCTCGGCGACGGCTGTTTTGAACGCGCCATAACCCTGCCCCGCAAACGCGGTTTCAATTTGTTCAAAGCTTTCGCCCGTGCAGCAGGCGTAAATGGTCATCAAATTGTTGATTCCCTCTTTGCCCTCGCCGTAGCGCACGACGGTCTCTGAGTCCGTGACGGCGCCGCGACATTTTTTGAGGATGGTGTTCTCGTCGTCGAGCATCGAAATCGCCCCCTTGGGGTTTGGATCGGACTTGGACATTTTGCGCGTTGGATCTTGCAGGGACATAATACGCCCGCCGAGCTTGCCGATATACGGCTCAGGCACGGTGAATGTGTTGGGATAAACGCCGTTGAAACGCGTTGCGATATCGCGACAAATCTCCAAATGCTGCTTCTGGTCGTCGCCCACGGGAACCAAATCCGCTTGATAAATCAAAATATCCGCCGCCATCAATGTGGGATAAGTGAACAAGCCGACGTTGACGTTGTCACTGTGCTGCGCCGCTTTTTCTTTGAACTGCGTCATGCGCGACATTTCGCCGAACTGTGTATAGCACGACAAAATCCACGACAATTGGCAGTGCGACGGCACATGCGACTGCACGAACACCACGTTGTTGCCTTGATTCAAATCCAAAGCCAAAAGGATTGCAAACAATTCTTGCGTTTGTTTGCGCAAATCCGTTGCGGGGCGGCGCACTGTGAGCGCGTGCAAATTTGCCACGCCGTAAACACAGTCATATTCCGCCGACAGGCTCGCCCAATTGCGCATCGCGCCCAAATAGTTGCCCAAAGTCGGCACGCTCGTGGGCTGAATTAAACTCAGGACACGCTTGCGTTTTGCTTGAATCTCATTTGTATTATCCATCGATTTCAATAACCTCCACCGCTTTTTTGCTTGCGTCCGGCGGGCTTATGAAAAGCAAGCCATCGCAAATGTTGATGTTCGCCACGCCGCCCTGTGTCAATTTGCCGCCGCGCGCATGCGTGATATCCCAAACGCGCACCCCCTCTTCTTCGATATAATAGGCTTTGCCGCCATAAACAATCAGGTCTTCAATCGCGTTCGCCGAGGCGTAAAGCTGAACGGGATTGCCGCCGCCATTCAGCGCGATACGACGGATGGCGCACGTCCTCGTGATGTTTCCGGCGACAAACGACGTTTGCTCATGCACATAATAGGCATAACCATCCGCAATATTGATGAACGACGCCGACTCGTTTACAATTTCCCTGCGCCCTTTGCCGTCTAAATTTATAAAATACAACGCGGCGTTTTCGGTGATGTTGGAATAGTAAATCCCCTTTTTTGTGACGACAGGATTGTTGCATGTGTCGTCCGATAAACACTCTTTTTCACCGCCGGATTTATTCATGCGGTATAGCTTGAACGAATCGTTAGAATCAAGATAATACACGAACTCACCTTGTATCTGCGGAAAATAGACCGCGGCATCCCCAACTTTTTGCGCTTCGCCCGTCTTGGGAATCCATTGATAAAACGATTGCGCGCCGGTTCGATCTTTGTAATAGAGCATATTGCCGTCCAACTGCAAACCCGCAGCATAGGCATCCGTCGGCGGATCAAGCACCGCAAATGCACCGGAGCCATTCGACGAATAGGTGTAACGCCCCAAACTGCCGTTCGCCGACAGCCAAAAAACGTGCTTTTCGCCGCTTGGCGCAACAAAACCGCCGTTGTTGATGTTCGCCGCCCGCACAGTGTCTTTTTCGCCCCGCCATTGCTGTGCAATCACAAGCCCGATTACGCCCGCCGCCATCAGGAAAGCCAATAGGACAATCAAACTTTTTTTCATGTCGTCACTTCCCGCGTTGTGCTCGTTTGCGGCGATGTACTCTCGGTCGTCCATGCCCATCCATCCCAAATTGCTTCCGCCGCCTTCACGTTTTCGGCAGGGTGATAGCTTTGGCACAGCTTGTCCATGATGGTTTCAAATTCCGCGTCTTTGAGTTCATGCAAACAGCTTTCGCGGTAGACCAAGTAGTATTCGCTTTCCGCCGTGCGCATGTTCAGCCCCGACGCAAGCAAAAAGAAGCCGTCGAATTCCAGCACCGAAACTTTTTGCGGGTCTAGCGCGCGGATTTGCTCAAACGCCTTGTCGGAATAATCCGCCGACCCTTTTTTGACCACGGCGTTAAACGGAGAGGCATAGCGCAGTTCTTCGCCGTACTCTTGCGCGGTGGTGAAAAAATCCGCGCCGTCGTTGACTTTGCCGGCAATTTCGTTGAGCACTTTGCGCAAATCCTCTTTTTCACTCGCGCTCAGAGGTTCTTCCGAGCCGTCATCCAGCGTCTTGCTGAAAAACACGCGGATGCCGTTGTAGGCGACTGTATTGCCGTAAAAATACGCGCTAATCTGCGCTTCGGGAACTTCACGTGCGCCGCCCGTGTCAAAAAGCTGCAAAAACAACTGCGTTTCCGCGCGTTCGGCGGTCAGCGCGGCGGTCAGCGTCTGCTTGCTCACGCCGATTTTTGTGTAATACCCGCCGAAAATGCGCCATAGGTACGCGCTTCGCTCCGCAACCTCCTGCTTGTAACGCTGTTGCAAATATTTGCCCATGTTGAACAGCTCGCTGCTCACGGCGACATACCTCACCGCGCGGGCGTTGATCGCGGCGCGTAATGCCTTTTCGTTTTTAGGGCGTCCTTGTGTGTTCTTCACCGTGTTTGTCCGCAGGGCTTCCGTCAAAAAATAGCGATAAAGATCTTTTGAAATCGGCACGCCCTCCACTTGCAGAGGGTCTTGCGCTTCCGGCTTGACGACAAATCCTTGCAGCGCCGCAAACAGCAGCACCAGAACCGCCAAAAGAATGGTCGCTTTTTTTGTCCAATTATTTTTGTTGATTCAGATCACCTCTTCACTACGACTCGGCGAATAATTTGACTGCTTCCATGGTGATTTCGCTTGCGATTCGGATGGTTTCCGGCACGAGCATATCCGCGTCGTCCAAGCGCGTATGATAATAACGCGGCGGCGTGGGGTCCATTGCCGCAAAGCCCGTCGCTTGAATCCCCGCCTGCGTGAACGCGACCGCGTCGCACGCGCCGATATAAATCGATGCCGACGGCAAAGCAATGCCGCGTTTTTCGCCCGCGCGTTTCATCAAATCCTGCATCGCGGGGCTGTGGCGCACCGTGCCGCTCAAATCGCGGTTATAAATGGCGATATCGTCTAAATCGCGGAACGTATCCAAACCGATGGCGGCGGTTTCAACGGACGAATCCAGCAAAGCAGCCTTATGGCGTTTCACGAATGCTTTTGCCCCGCGCAACCCGGCTTCTTCCGATCCCGTGAGCAGAGCGACGACCTCGGTGCCGACAAAGCGCGTATTGGTTTCCGCCAACGCTTGCATAACGCTGATGGCTACATAGCAGCCCGATAAATTATCGTTTGCGCCCGGCACACTGCGTTTGCGGCTTTGGAAGAACAAAAAACCGATATCGCAGGGGAAGAGCGCGAACAGTGCCACGCCCGCCGTGCGCATGAGGACTTCGAGCCAGCCGTCAAAGGCGATCCCCGCAACGCGGAATAAAATCACATGCAATAAATTGGCACAAAAGCAAACGACTAAGCCGACCACCGCGGGGATGAGCACCAATTTCATGCCAACACCGCCGAATTTATAATTGAGCGTCCATTCGTATTGCGAATCGGCGTGTCCCACAAGATAAATCCGTTTTTTGGGTATATCGCTTGCCGATTTGCGGGTCGCGATCACATTATGGGAGGGATATCCTTTGAACAATTTGTCGATAAATTGGCGGTACATGGCGAATTCCAGCACAAGCGGCACGGCGGCGGCGGCAACCAGCAACAAACCAATCCAACTAAATCCCAGCCAAAACAGAATGGCGGCGGTCATCGTCAAAGCGACGGTGAATGGGATAAATCCCATAAACGCCTGCCGATGCACGGTGAATTCCTCCGTCCGCACATCATCGGTCACGGCTTTGAGCTGTTCGGCCATATCCTGTTGCGCATTCCATTCGGCGGAACTGCCGGGTGCGCGCGGACCGAACGTTTTGATGAGACGCGTGATTTGTTCGCACGCGTTTTCGGCTGTTTTCGCAAAGTCAAAATCGATTTGTGTTGGCATGAGCCGCCTGCTTCCTGACTTCATATTTTGAGTGGAGTTCTTTTGCTTCTTTTCTTTCAAGAAAAGAAGATATCCAAGAAAAGAAGATATCCCGTCAACTCTAATCCAACACGCGGGTTTTGTCTTCGTCAAGCACACGCGCAATCAAATCGGCAAGGGGCATCGCGCCGATATCGCCGCCGCCTCGCTTGCGCACCGCGACCGTACCGGTTTCGGCTTCCTTTTCGCCGATGATGAGCATGTAGGGGATTTTTTGCATTTGTCCTTCGCGGATTTTATAACCAATTTTTTCGCCGCGCTCATCAAGCGCCGCGCGAATCCCCGCGCCGCGCAGAGATTGGAGTACCGCGCGGGATGTGTTCATATATTTCTCCGAAATCGGCAATACGCGCACTTGTTCGGGCGCAAACCACACGGGGAACGCGCCCGCGTATTTTTCAATCAACAACGCCAGCAAACGTTCATAGCAGCCAATGGACGTGCGGTGGATGACAAAGGGGAACTTCTTTTGCCCGTCGGCATCCGTGTATGTCATGCCAAAACGTTCCGCCAGCTGAAAATCAATTTGGATTGTTACAAGCGTGTCCTCTTTACCGAAGACATTTTTCACCTGAAAATCCAGTTTCGGTCCGTAGAACGCCGCTTCACCCGCCTCTTCCTGATAATCGACACCCAAACGATCCAACAGCTTGCGCATGGCATCCTGTGTCGTCTCCCATTGAGCGGGATCGCCAATGTATTTTTCGCGGTTGTTTTCGTCCCAGAGCGAAAATCTGTAGCGCACATCCTCTTCCAATCCAACCGCTTTGAGGCAATACCGCGCCAAATCAAGACATTCCGCAAATTCATCTTCCAATTGATCAGGGCGGCAAGCCAAATGCCCCTCCGAAATGGTGAACTGCCGCACACGGATCAGCCCATGCATTTCGCCCGAGGCTTCGTTGCGGAAGAGCGTCGACGTTTCGTTGTAGCGCAAGGGCAGATCGCGGTAACTGCGCGGGCGGTTCAAATACGCTTGGAACTGGAACGGGCAAGTCATGGGGCGCAGGGCGAAAACTTCGGCGTTAGGGTCTTCAAATACCGATGGATCGCCCAAAACGAACATGTCGTCGCGGTAGTGATCCCAATGCCCCGATATTTGATAAAGCTCGCGCTTGGCGAACAACGGCGTTTTGGTTTGCAAATAGCCGCGCCGTTCTTCTTCGTCCTCCACAAACCGCTGCAAAATCCGCATGATGGTCGTGCCCTTCGGCAGCAAAATGGGCAATCCCTGCCCGATGACATCCGTCGTCGTGAAAATTTCCAACTCCCGCCCGAGCTTGTTGTGGTCGCGCTTTTTAGCCTCTTCGAGCGATGTGAGGTAAGCCTCCAACTGCTCTTTTTTTGGAAAAGCCGTGCCGTAGATGCGTTGGAGCATTTTTTTCTTCGCGTCCCCGCGCCAATAAGCCCCCGTTGCGGAGGTGAGCGCAAAGGCTTTGATTTGCCCTGTTTTGCGCAGATGCGGTCCCGCGCATAAATCCACAAAATCGCCTTGGCGATAAAACGAGATCGCTTCGCCTTTGTCCGCGTGTTCCGCGCAAAGTTCCTCTTTATACGGTTCGCCCATGGATTGCAGCAACGCGGACGCTTCATCCGCAGGCAACGCGAATTGCTCCAAGAGCAAATCTTCTTTGATGATTTTTTTCATCTCGGTTTCGATTGCCGCGAGTTGTTCCGCCGTGAATGGTTCGTCGACATCAAAATCATAATAAAAGCCGGTGTCGATTGCCGGACCGATTGCCAGCTTCGCGGCGGGATAGAGCCGTTTGACCGCGTGCGCCAGCACATGTGACGCCGTGTGGCGAAACGCGCGTCTGCCCGCGTCGTCGTCGAACGTGAGCACCTCAAACGCGGCATCTTCGGTGATCGGTGTTGATAAATCGCAAATTCGCCCATTGAGTTTGCATACACAAGCCGCCTTTGCCAAACCCTGACCAATCGCCAAGGTTGCTTGAAAAGCGGTCGTGCCAGCCTCAACCTCACGCGTTTCGCCGGTTTTGAGTGTCAATTTAATTTGTCCCATGTCGCCAACTCCGTCTCTGTTTATTTTGCCGCTATGCGGGTCGTTCCCTCAAGAATTGCCTGTAGATTTTGCGGAGTTTGAATAGATCCCAGCGTGTAACCGTCGTTGGATTCAAACAAGGTGATAAGCATCGTCTTCGCGGGCTCCGGCTCTTGCGGAACGCCGTTTTCGTCAAAACGCCAATCCGCCGCGTCATATGCCAAATAATCCACCAATAATTTGACCGAATTGCCCACTTTTTCAATGCTTCGCACACGCGGCACATAAATGGTGAGCGCACCCGTCGCGGGCACGACATAACTTTTGGTTTTGGGATCATACGAAAACTCATAATCCGCGTTATCGAACGTGGTATGCGGCGGCATAGCGGCGTTTTCACCGAAGATTTTTTTGAACTCATTCTCCACTTTTTGCTGTGGGATGAGCACATTGCCGTCGTCGTCGGTCGGAAATTCCTGCGGCGTCGGCGCGGACTGCGCGTCGTCAAGCAAAGACCACATGCAGATATCCAGCAACTGCGCGGCGTTTTTGGCTGTTTGCACGTCGTCGAACGGATCGGGGTCGTGCATAACAACCAAGCGCAAATATTGTTCAAACATCGCCTTTTCTTTGGGATTGTCGATCACCCGCGTCACACCCTGAATGAGCAGCGACACCAGCGAGACCGCACCCGCAACCGCAAACAACAACAGCACAACCCCCACGGGGAACGCCCACCTGTGCCGCCTTACTCTTCGTTTTCCAACCATAGATGCAGTTCTCCTTTTAGCGTATTTGTCCCTGCCCGTAAATGATATATTTTTCGCTCGTCAAGTTGCGCAGCCCAAGCGGACCGCGCGCATGGAGCTTTTGGGTGGAAATGCCGATTTCCGCACCCAATCCGAATTCGCCGCCGTCGGTGAATCGTGTGGAGGCGTTGCAATACACCGCCGCCGCGTCGACCGCCGCCAAAAACAGCTGAGCCGTGTTGTAGTCGTCCGTCACAATGCATTCGCTGTGCCCCGTGCCGTGTTGGCGTATGTGTTCCATTGCCTCCTGCGCGGACGCAACAATTTTTATGTTCAGCGTCAAATTGCCGTATTCGGTGCGCCAATCTTCTTGCGTTGCGGCGATTGCGTTGGAATCGCCGTTCAAAATCGCTAACGCGGCTTTGTCGCAACGCATCTGCACGGGATATTTGCCGAGACGGCAAGCCAAATTGGGCAAAAGATCACCCGCGATTTCTTTGTGGATCAAAACCGTTTCGATTGCGTTGCAAACGGACGGGCGGGATGTTTTCGCGTTTTCGATAATGTCAATCGCCATGGCGGGATCGGCTTTGATATCCGCGTACACATGGCAAACGCCCGCGCCTGTTTCGATAACGGGAACGCTTGCATACTCCACCACGGCGCGGATAAGCCCCGCGCCGCCGCGCGGAATCAAAACATCCACAAGCCCATTGGCTTTCATCAGTGCCTGCGCGCTTTCACGCGCGGTATCTTCAAC
>JAITDE010000101.1 GCA_031282735.1 Oscillospiraceae bacterium
CGCACAAAAAAATTGCGGAATGGAAAATGCAGGATGTGTTTGCTTGATTGATTGACAAAAACAGTGGATGAGCATAAACGCGCGACGCGGGTGCTTGCAAACCAAATATATTTTGAAAAAAAACACCGCAAACCCTTTACAAATGCGTGGCGGCGTGGTATACTAAGGAAACTGCCGTTCCTCGGTCTCTGGAATCACCGCCCGTTGCTGAGAAATTGGTTGAATTGATCAAGAGGTGAAATAGCATGACAAAAGAAGAAAAAAATCAACTTATGGTCGAGTACGCAACCCACGAGGGCGACACGGGTTCGCCTGAAGTGCAGGTTGCACTGCTCACCAAACGCATCAACGACCTGACCGAGCATCTCAAAATCCACAAAAAAGATCACCACTCCCGCCGCGGATTGCTGATGATGGTTGGTCATCGCCGCAACTTGCTCACCTATCTGCAAAACAACGATATCGAGCGTTATCGTTCTTTGATCGCGCGTCTGGGTATCCGCAAGTAACACAGCAAAGCAAGGGCAGGGAGAGTGATGCGCTCTCTTTGCCCTGTTCTTTGCGCTGAATGACGACCACATAAGAGGTGTTTTGTTATGCGGTAAATCGAGCGCCCAACGGGCGTTGGCTTTATTGCACAATAAAATAGCCTCTTTGATGGAATATAAAACAAGAGGAGATACTATGTTTTTCAAGGATTTTCGAACATTCGAAACAGAACTCGCAGGGCGCAAACTGGTTGTGGAAACCGGGAAAATGGCGCAACTCGCAGGCGGATCGTGCTTGGTGCGCTACGGCGAAACCAACGTACTCTGCACCGCGACCATGAGCGCGAAACCGCGCGACGGCATCGATTTCTTCCCGCTTTCGGTGGATTTTGAAGAAAAACTCTATGCCGTGGGGAAAGTCCCCGGTTCGTTCCAACGCCGCGAAGGGCGCGCGAGCGAAAAAGCCGTGCTTGCCTCCCGCGTTATCGACCGCCCCATCCGTCCGCTGTTCCCCAAGGATATGCGCAACGATGTCGGCGTGGTCGCAACCGTGATGAGTGTCGACCAAGATTGCTCGCCCGATATGGTGGCGATGCTGGGCGTGTCGATCGCGCTGTCCATTTCCGAAATCCCGTGGCGCGGACCGATCGCGGGGGTCAACGTCGGTCTTGTGAACGGCGATTATGTGATCAATCCCACTGCCAAACAGCGTGAGCAAAGCCGCATGTCGCTTGTCGTCGCATCCACATCGGAGCTTGTCGCCATGATCGAAGCCGGCGCGCAGGAAGTGACCAACGACGAGATGTACAACGGCATCATGTTCGGACATGCCGAAAACCAACGCCTTGTGGCATTCATCCAATCCATTGCCGACGCGGTGGGCAAAGCGAAAATCGACTTCCCGTCGAATGATCCTCCCGCCGAAATGTATGAGGCAATCAAAGCGTTTGCCATCGGCGACATCCGTCTTGCGCTTGATACCGACGACAAACGCGTGCGCGATGAACGCCTGAAGCCAATCTACGAAGCCGTGCATGCCAAATTTGACGCGGAATATCCCGACGATATCGCCAAAATTGAGGATTGTCTCTACAAAACCCAAAAATATGTGGTGCGCCGCTGGCTGCTCGACGACGGCAAACGCGTGGATGGACGCGGTATCGACGAAATTCGTCCGCTCAACGCCGAAGTCGATTTGCTTGATCGTGTGCACGGTTCAGGGCTTTTCACACGCGGTCAAACGCAAGTGCTCACCGTTACGACACTTGCGTCCAACAGCATGGCGCAAATGCTCGACGGCATCGACGAAGAAGAAAACAAACGCTATATGCATCACTACAATTTTCCGTCGTTCTCCGTGGGCGAAACCCGCCCCTCACGCGGACCGGGGCGTCGCGAGATTGGGCACGGCGCACTGGCGGAACGTGCGCTTTTGCCTGTGATTCCTTCCATTGAGGAGTTTCCCTACGCCATTCGTTTGGTGAGTGAAGTCGTGTCTTCCAACGGTTCCACATCACAGGGCGCGATTTGCGGATCGACCCTTTCGCTCATGGCGGCGGGCGTGCCGATCAAAGCACCCGTTGCGGGTATCTCCTGCGGACTGGTTACTGAAAGCGACCGCTTTATGACCATGGTGGACATCCAGGGTCTTGAGGACTTTTTTGGCGACATGGATTTCAAAGTCGCGGGCACGCACGCGGGGATTACCGCGATTCAAATGGATTTGAAAATCGATGGATTGACTCCCGCCATCATCCGTGAGGCACTCGACAAAACCTACGCGGCACGCATCTATATTTTGGACGATATCATGCTCAAATGTATTCCGGAATCGCGCGCGGAGTTGTCGAAATACGCGCCGAAGATGCTGACGACCACAATCGCCGTCGAAAAAATCAGCGAGGTAATCGGCAAGCAGGGCAAAGTGATTCAAAAAATCTGCGCTGAGTGCAATTGCAAGATTGATGTGGAAGAAGACGGCAAAATCTTCATCTGCGCCGTGGATATTGACGATGCCAAACGTGCGCTCTTCATGGTGGAAACCATTGCGAACGATCCCGAAGTCGGCTCGATTTATAAAGGTGTCGTCACGCGATTGATGGAATTCGGCGCGTTTGTGGAAATCGCTCCCGGCAAAGAGGGGCTTGTGCACATCAGCCATTTGGACATCAAACGCACCGAGCGCGTGGAAGACGTTGTCGCCGTGGGCGATGAAGTAATCGTCAAAGTGCGCGAAATTGACGACCAAGGACGTTTGAATCTTTCACGCCGTGATGCGCTGATTGAAGTGGAAGGCTTGACGCCTGAGAACACGGTTTCCGATGCGCCGCGCCGTTCCGCGCCGCGTCACGACGACCGCCGGGGCGGTTATGACCGCAACCGCGGACCAAGGCGATAAGATAATTGGGGTACGTCTACTTTTTCTGAAGAAAAAGTAAGCAAAAAGACTTTTCCCGCTTCGCGCGATCATTTTTAGACTGATGTGTATTTGCTCAGTCTGAAAATAACAGCGCGAAGCGGGAAAAAGTTCTTTTGCTTCTTTTCTTTCAAGAAAAGAAGAGGGTGCTCGCCGTAGGCGCGCGAGCATTTGCGGGTTGTTGAAAAATTTTGCGCATGTAGGGGACGGGCTTGCCCGTCCCGTGCGTTTTATGACCGCATTTCCATCCCCAATGGAGGGAAATGCGGGGGGAAGGGACAGCGCAACGCCGCCGGCGATAAAAATGGTTGACTTTATCTTGTTTTCTGTATATAATAACAATAATGGTGGGCAGATTTTTTCACGAGCTCACGAGCATTGATACAAGAGGAGATTCAATATGCCGGCATCCAAAAAAAAGACTCTCGATTACGAAGCCTCATTTTTGCGGTTGGAAGAAATCGCGCGGTTGCTTGAACAGGGCAATCTCCCACTGGAACAGGCTATGCTCTTGTTCAACGAAAGCACCGCGCTTGCGGCACGTTTGAATAAAACGTTAACCGAGGCGGAACAGTTGCTCACGGTGACGGCGTTGGATCAACCGCCCGAGGAGGAGGTTTCGTCCAATGCCTGATTATACCGCACGGCTCGCGGCGGATGTGGACGCCGTCAATGCGGCGATCGCGTGTGCGCTCCCTCAAAAAGCGAGCATGGTGGGCGAAGCGATGCGCTACAGCATAGCCAACGGCGGCAAGCGTATCCGCCCCGTTTTGGTGATGGAATGCTGTGCGCTCTGCGGCGGCGCACCCATGGAATCGCTCCCATTTGCCGCCGCGATTGAAATGATACACACATATTCGCTGATCCACGACGACCTGCCGTGCATGGATAATGACGACTATCGGCGCGGACAGTTGGCTTGCCACCGCAAATACGGCGAAGCGATTGCGTTGCTTGCGGGCGACGCTTTGCTGACGCACACATTTTTGGTTGCGGCGCAGGCGGCAAAGCTCAGTGTCAACGCACGCTTGCGGGGCACGGAAGTCCTCGCGCAGGCGGCGGGCGCACAGGGCATGATCGGCGGGCAAATGCAGGATTTGCAGTTGGAGAACATATCTGCCACGCGCGAACAGCTGGAAGAAATGAATCGAAAAAAAACGGGCGAACTCCTCCGCGCGGCATGCCTTTTGGGGTGTATCGCGGCGGACGCGCCGCCCGCACAGATAGCGGCAATTGAGAATTATGCCGGTTCGCTGGGATTGTTATTCCAAGTGACCGACGATATTTTGGACGTGACGGGCGATGCCAAAACCTTAGGCAAGCCGATCGGGAGCGATAAAACAAACCAAAAATCCACGTGGGTGACGCTTTTGGGGTTGACAAAAGCGCGGGCGTATTGCGGCGACCTCGAAAACAAAGCGATCGCCGCGTTGGAATCTTTCGGCGCGAGCGCGGGATTTTTGCGCTGGCTTACCAACACGATCGCAAACCGCAGCTATTGATCCCGCACAGCTCTTGTTTTGCGCCTTGGGGTAATCTTTGAAAGAAGGACATGTTTTGCATCCATCACTTCTGGAACAAATACAGTCGCCGCAGGATTTGAGCCGGTTGAATCCAAACCAAGTTGCGGTTTTGGCGGACGAAATCAGGCAAACACTGATTCAAACGCTGTCCAAAAACGGCGGTCATCTTTCGGCGAACCTTGGGGTTGTGGAATTGACCATTGCCCTGCATTTGTGCTTTCAATCGCCCGAAGACGCACTAATTTGGGATGTCAGTCATCAATCGCTCACGCACAAATTGCTCACGGGGCGTTACCGCGATTTTCACACATTGCGCCGCGCAGGCGGGCTTTCAAGCTTTACGAATCCCAATGAGAGTGCGCACGACCATTTTTTTGCGGGTCACGCGAGCACGTCGGTGTCGTCCGCTTTGGGTATCGCAACGGCAAAGCGCGCGCTGGGCGACACGCATAACGCCGTGGCAATTTTGGGCGACGGCGCGGCGACGGGCGGCATGGTTTATGAGGCCCTCAACAACGCGGGGCGCGGCGGGGCAAAAATGATCGTCGTGCTCAACGACAACGAGATGTCCATTTCAAAGAATGTGGGCGGCATCCCGCGCTATTTGTCTTGGGCGCGCAGTCGTCCGGTCTACCGCATCACAAAGCGGCGCGTTGAAAACGCATTGCGACGCATGCCCCTTTGCGGCGATTGTTTTGCGAAACGCGTGGCAAAAATCAAGAATTTTATCAAACGGTTGCTCACACAGCCGACTATTTTTGAAGATTTGGGCTTTGCCTACATCGGACCCATTGATGGGCACGACATCAACGCTATGTGTGCCGCGTTTTCCAGCGCGAAACTCATCCAAAGGCCCGTGTTGGTGCACTGCTGCACGGTGAAAGGCAAGGGTTACGAACATGCCGAGCTTTCGCCCGAGGCGTTCCACGGCGTATCGTGCTTCGACATCGAAACGGGCGAGCCGACTTCGGCGTGCGGTTCCCTGTCTGAGGATTTTGGCGCGTATATGTGCGAACTCGCGGCGGAAAACAAAGAGGTTTGCGCCGTCACCGCCGCCATGGCGATCGGCACGGGATTGCGGGCGTTCGAGCGGGCATATCCCGCGCGATTGTTCGATGTCGGCATTGCCGAATCCCACGCGATCACGTTTGCGGCGGGATTGCTCCACGCGGGATTGCGTCCCGTTGCGGTGATGTATTCCACGTTTTTACAGCGAACATACGACCAATTGCTCCACGATGCCGCCCTGCAAAATTTGCCGCTGACCGTCTGCGTCGATCGCGCGGGTTTTGTGGGACAAGACGGCGCAACGCATCACGGGCTTTATGATGTCGCCTTTTGCGCGAGCATCCCCAATGTGCGGGTGTATGCGGTTGCGTCGACGGAGGAACTGCGTCGGCGGTTACGCGAGGCGGTGCTGCAACCCCAAAACACCCTCACTTTTTTGCGTTATGCGCGCGGCAAGTCGGTCAATTTGCCTGCTGATTTCAATTTGCGGGGCGATTATGCGGTTTACGGCGACACAAGCGCGGTTTACGCGATCGTCACATACGGCAGACTGACCGCCGAGGCGGTTCGTGCCATTGAACAGCTGAAATTGCACGGAACACAAGTGAAGCTGATCAAGCTCAATTGCGTTGTGCCGATTCACGCGGCGGCGGTTGAGGCGGTTCTGAATTGCAAACGCGTTTGCTTTTTTGAAGAGGGCATCCGCACGGCCGGCGCGGGCGAACGCTTTGCGGCAATGCTGCTGCAACACCATTTTGTGGGCGCGTATATCTTACACGCGGCGGATGGCTTCGCGCCGCAGGGTTCTGTGGAAGAGTTGCTGATAGCCTATGGGTTGGATTGCGGCGCAATGTGCGCGGCATTCGCCGATTGCGAATGAGGGATTGAATATGCCGAAAGAGCGGATACGCTTGGATGCCGCTGTGGTTGCGCAAGGTCACGCGCCGTCGCGCGAAAAGGCGAAAGCGTTGATTATGGCAGGTCAAGTTTATGTCAACGGACAAAAGGAGCTGAAGGCGGGGCGCGGGTTGCGTGAGGATGATTTGCTGGATGTGCGCACCAATGTTTTGCCCTTTGTCAGTCGCGGCGGATTGAAGCTCCAAAAGGCGATCGATCAATTCGGGATTGCGTTGGACGGCAAGACGTGCATGGATGTCGGCGCGTCCACGGGCGGATTCACCGATTGCATGCTCAGCTGCGGCGCGGCAAAGGTCTATGCCGTTGATGTCGGTTATGGGCAATTGGCGTGGAAACTGCGGATCAATCCGTGTGTCATTAATTTGGAGCGGACAAATTTTCGTTATATCACGGCGGCGCAAGTGCCTGATGCCATCGATTTTGCCAGCATTGACGTCTCGTTCATATCGCTTGGTCTGATTTTTCCCGTTTTGTATCCCATGCTCAGCCAAACGGGCAGTTGCGTTTGTTTGGTGAAACCCCAGTTTGAGGCAGGGCGCGGGCGCGTTGGCAAGCGCGGTGTTGTGCGGGAAGCCGAAATCCATGAAGACGTGCTCCGCAAAACAATCTTAACGGTGCAGCAGAACGGCTTTTTTGCGGCGGGACTGTCGTTTTCGCCCATCAAAGGACCTGAGGGCAACATCGAATTCTTGCTTTATCTTACAAAATCGCCGCCAGATACCGCGTTTGAAGCGGAAGAAAATATCGCGCCAACCGTGCAAGCGGCGCATGAGGGATTGCTATGAAAACAATCGCAATGGTCGTCAATCAAACAAAAAACGGCGCACAGGCGTTGGCAAACGAGGTTTGCCGGCGACTCGGCGCGGTTGGTATCGCTTGCTTGCAACCGGATGGCAATACCGATTGTTTGCAAAAAAGCGACGCTCTCATCGCCATTGGCGGGGACGGCACGATTCTTTCCGCCGCGCGCAAGGCGAAGCCGTTCGATCTGCCCGTTTTGGGGATCAACGCGGGGCGTTTGGGCTTTTTGGCAGGCTTGGAAGCGCATGAACTGGATTTGCTTTCCGCGCTGGCGCAGAATAATTTTTCGCTTGACACGCGCATGATGTTGCGTGTTGAGATTTTCGACGGTCAAAAACGCGTGTTTCAGGACGATTGTATCAACGATGCCGTCATATCCCGCCACGCTTTTTCGCATCTTGTGGAACTGGAGGTGCAATGCGGCGAAAGGGCTTTGCTTTACAAGGGAGACGGCGTTATTTTTGCGACGCCGACGGGTTCGACCGCGTATTCGTTTTCAGCGGGCGGTCCTGTCCTCGATCCCGCCATCAGGTGTGTGAGTTTGACGCCGATTTGCAATCATCATTTGTTTTCGCGGGCGATCGTTTTCACGCCGCAAACGTCATTTTGCACGCAAATTACGCAAGATGGTTTGGCGTTGACGATCGACGCCGAAACCCCCTTGCCCTTGCTTGTGGGGCAATATGTCCGCGTGACGACATCGAGCAACGTTGCGCGGTTTATCCGCATGAAGCAGGATTGCTTTTTGGACGCGATGAACGCGAAGCTGTTCATGTGATCGCGCAGCGGGAAAAGTTCTTTTGTTTCTTTCTATTTTTGAATACATAACAAAGGGGAACACCATGAAAAACCAACGCCGCAAATTGATTTTGAAGGCCGTGCGCGAAGAGGAAATCACCACGCAAGAACAGTTGCGGGAATATTTGCTCGACCATGGTGTCTGCGCCACACAGGCGACAGTCTCGCGCGACATCCGCGATTTGCGCCTGATTAAAACAAAACGCGGCAACGGCAAAACAACCTACGAAGCGCCGCAAGCTACAGCGACAGCGGATTTGCTGGTGTATCAGATGATATTGAACAATTCCCTTTTGTCGGCGGATTACGCGGGCAACATCGTGTGTGTTCGTTGCGGCGCGGGTATGGCGCAAGGCGCTTGCGCGGCGATTGACGCCATCAAAATGCAAGGCGTAGTCGGCACATTGGCAGGCGAGGATACCATTTTTATCCTTTGCCGCGACGAAGCGCAAGCGCGGATTGTGATGGACGAAATTGTCGTTTGCGCCGCCGAAACGGACGAGTAAACGGCGAAGCAGGAAAGGAATTGCGGAAACGATGCTGCAAAGTTTGTCGATTGAAAATATTGCTTTAATCAAAAGCGTGAACTTGGAATTTTCGGATGAGCCGGGCTTTGTTGTGCTGACGGGCGAAACAGGCGCGGGCAAGTCGATTTTGATCGATTCCATCCACGCGGTGCTAGGGGAGCGATCCAGCAAAGATATCATTCGCACAGGCGCGGAAACCGCGCGGGTGAGCGCGGTTTTTTGCAATATATCGCCGCAAACAACCGCCTTGCTGGAATCGCTCGACTTGCCGTGCGAGGAAGACCAGACACTGATCGCGCAGCGTTCCATGACGATATCCGGCAAAAACAGTTGCCGCGTCAATGGCGTACCCGTGACGGTCGCGGTGTTGCGGCAAATCGGCAAGGAATTGATTGCAATCCATGGACAGCACGACACGCAAACGCTGTTGGCGCAGGAGAGTCACATCCAATTGATAGACGCAATGGCAAACGATCCGCAATTGACGCAATCCTACCGCGAGGCATTTTTGCGCCTGCGCAAGATGCAAAAGAATTTGCAGGCATTGCAAATGGACGAAACCGAAAAAGAGCGGCGTTTGGACGCGTTGCGCCATCAAATTGCCGAACTGGAAGAGGCGGCTATCGTTCCGGGCGAGCGCAGATCGCTCCAAGAACGCCGCGCGCTACTCCTCCATGCCGAAAAAGTGAGCGACGCGTTGCAATCGGCGAACGACAGCCTGTGGGGGATTGACGACGCGTTCGGAGCGGTGACTATGGCGCACAGCGCGGCGGAGCAACTGGAGTTGGCGGGGGAACATTATCCGCAGGCAAAGGAGCTTGCCGATGCCCTTCGCGGCACGGCGTTTGAACTGGAAGAGCATGCCAACACCCTGCGCGATTTGCAGAATGGTGTGACGTTTGATCCGCTGGAGTCGGCCGAAATTGAGGAACGGTTGGATTGCTACTATAGGCTTTCGCGCAAATACGGCAATACGGAAGCCGAAATGCAGGCGTTTTTGGAGCGGGCAATCGCGGAAGAAGCGAGCATCACGCAATCGGACGAAATCATCACAAGCATGCAAGCGGAGATTACGGCACAGCGCGATTGTGTGATTACGCTGTCCAAACGGTTGACAAAAGCAAGGCGGCAGGCGGCGGCGGCGTTTTGTGAACTTGTCAAAGAGGAGCTTGCCGCGCTCGATATGCCCAACGTGCGCCTCGAAACACGGCACGAAAAAGTGCCGCTCACGCCAAACGGCGGTGATAACATGTATTTTATGATATCCGCGAATGTCGGCGAAGAGCCGCGTCCGCTTGCAAAGATTGCGTCGGGCGGCGAGTTATCGCGGTTAATGCTGGCAATGAAAAACGTTCTGGCTGGCAAGGATACCATCCGAACGCTTATTTTTGACGAAATCGACGCGGGCGTGAGCGGACGTGCGGCGCAAAAAATCGGGCGCAAGCTGGCGCAGGTCGCAAACGGAAAGCAAGTCATCTGCGTGACGCATCTGGCGCAAATCGCGGCATTGGCGGATACGCATTTTTTCATCAGCAAATCGACAGAAAACGACGAAACGATCACAAACGTGACGGCTTTGGACAAATCCGGACGCGTACGCGAACTCGCGCGGATTATCGGCGGCGAAAATCCCACAAAGGCGCAATTGGCGGCGGCGGCGGAGATGATTGGGTAAAAAACGATGATCATTTCTAAAAAACCACCGGCATCTGCTCGTTTCAAAAAAATATAGTCAGGACACCTCCCCATGAACACCTCAGACTTCCATTATGACCTCCCGCAAGAATTAATCGCGCAGCACCCTGCCGAAAAACGCGACGGATCGCGCCTGATGGTTTTGCGGCGCACCGACGACACCATTGCACATAGCTGTTTTTCCAATTTGGAACAATATTTGCGCGCCGGGGATTGCCTGATCTTGAACGACACCCGCGTCTTCCCCGCGCGGCTCTACGGCACAAAAAGCACGGGCGCGTCGGTGGAGTTTTTGCTTCTCAAGCAGTGCGGCGACAACCTGTGGGAGGCTCTGGCAGGTCCGGGCAAACGAGCGAAACGGGGCGATTGTTTCACGTTCGGCGAAAATCAACTGCACTGCGTTGTGGCGGATGTTTTGGGCAACGGCAATCGATTGATCGCCTTTGATGGTTTCGACAGTGATTTTTACGCTGTCCTTGACAAAATCGGCGAATTACCCCTGCCGCATTATATCACCGAAAAACCCGACGATCCCACGCGCTATCAGACCGTTTATGCCCGCGAAAACGGTTCCGCCGCCGCGCCGACCGCAGGGTTGCATTTTACGCCCGAATTGCTGGAATCACTCCGACAAAAGGGCGTTCAAATCGCTTATGTAACACTGCATGTGGGGCTTGGCACGTTCCGCCCTGTGAAAACAAAACAGCTCGAAGACCATGTGATGCATGCGGAACATTACGCTGTTTCGAGCGAGACGGCGGCGCGGATCAACCGCACAAAAGCCAACGGCGGGCGCGTGATTGCCGTCGGCACGACCTGCGCGCGGACACTCGAAAGCGTGATGATTCAACATGGCACAGTGCGGGCGTGCGAGGGCTGGACGGATATTTTTCTCTATCCCGGCAAAGAATTCAGGTGCATCGACGGATTGCTGACAAACTTCCACTTGCCCGAAAGCACACTGATTATGCTGGTGAGCGCGTTTTATGGCAGGGAGAAAACCCTGAAAGCATACAATTGTGCCGTGGAAGAGCGATATCGCTTTTTTTCGTTCGGGGACGCAATGCTGATCATCTGAATACCGACGACCGGAAAATAAAACACCCGCCGACGGAAAATCTCCGCCGACGAGTGTTTTTGTTTGTTCGATTGCGTTACGCGCAAACCCCTTCGCCGTTGAAAAAGCCGGGATATTTGGGCAAACGCCACCAATCTGAGTATCCGCGACCGCCGACAACATAGAACATCGCTTCGTCGATGGTCGTTGTGAGCCAACTCAGAATTTGCTCGCCTAGGTCAGGCTCTGTTTCCGCATGGCTGATGTCGGTTTTTCCCGCCGCTCTGAGCGCGGCAAACAGGTTGTCACGCACTTTTGCGTATTTCTCGGCGTCGCCGATGGTGGATTTCAGGAAAGTTTCGCTCGCTGCAATGGCATTCTTAAGCTGTTTGACGACTTCGGGTGAAAGATTAAGCCCTTTGTCCGCCAACAAGGCTTTTGCGCTCGGAATCCAATCGCGGCGCATCCAATCGGTGCGCACGGCAAAGTTGAACTGCGGATACACATCCGGCTTTGAATGCACGTTCACCAACTTGTCGTCAACGATCAGCGCGGTGGCAAGGTTGATCAAAATGTCGTTGCGTCCGACCTCGTGGTGCTGATCCTCAAAGAACCAAGTGTTATCCGGCAACACGCAGGTCGAAGCGTCTACGGATCGGTTGGGTGAAATGTAACTGTAGCCGGGATGTGCTTTGCTGTTATTTACCTGCTTGTAATCGCCGGGGAATTTCGTGCCGGCCGTCACGCTTTTCGCGCCCTGCGCGGTGGAGAAAATCTGGATAATGCCATCGCAGTTGGATTTTGCGGTGGAATCGATCGCGCCAAAGATGGGGTATTCCACATCGCCGAAGTGCAGACCGTAGCCGGCGATATTGTTGACCTTCCAGCCCTTTTTGTTGACGACTTCCAGCGTATTGGCGTTAAAACGCGCTTGCATTTCAAAGTATTTGTCCACTTTTGCAAGCAGATCTTTGTGCGCGTCGTCTGTTAGATATTTGTCGCGCAACCCTTTGTAGCGCGCCAACGGCACACATGCCCACATTTGGGCGTTGTTAATGAAAATATTGCTGTGCATCCAGTCGAACGCGCGGCTGAGCAGATGCTCGTATGCCTTGCGCGGCAAAATACGCAGGATCGTGCCCATCATTTTTGTGAGGTTTTCGTCAAGCCCAAGCCCCAGCGTGTCGAGCAAATCGGGGATCAATCCGCTGTAAAAATATTTGTCGTTCAGGTTAAAATTACGGGCGAACAAATCGCCGAGAGCATCCGAGCCATCCAGCACGGCCACCATATTGATTACGCTGGAGACTTGATTTTTGTTTTTGAACATGTCAAGATACGCCACATAGACCGATCCGCCGAGGCTAACGTTCACAAGCGTGACCTTGCCGCTTTTCGGTTTGGCATCCTTCAGCACAAATTGGATGTATTGATCCAGCTCTTTTGCCGTTTGGATGGCGTCGCCCATCAGGGAATAGGCAAAGAAATAGGCGTTCTTTTCGCCGATGGTGTCAATCAGACTTTGCACGGGGATCTGACGGTAGAACATGTCGCGGTCGGCTTGCTCCATGTTGGCCACGCTTTTGTAGATGCGTCTTGCGCGCAGATCGTTGACCAACTTGCCATCGGGCGTTGTCTTGTGAGGGCTGAGCAGGCTGTCCAAAATGGGCGTGATGGCATCCGAAAAGCATAAATCCCATTGGAATGCCAGCGTAAGCAACGCGGGAACCAGCAGATTTTTGAGCAAAACATCAACGATGTTGCGCGTGTCGATCACGATCATTTTAAAATAGCCGCCAAGTTCGTTGCCGTCGTCGTCAACCGCCAAAGAACCGTCTTCGTTGTAATAATCAACGGGCGACTGCCCAATGCCCGGCACGACGATGATCGGATCATAGTCCTGCTTGCTCTTTTTTTTTGCGGATGAAGTGAGATCAGTTGTTTTTTTTGAGCCGGAAGACGCGTTTGCGGCACTTGGCGCAATGGCAAGCATTGGCACAAGCATGGCGACGCAAAGCAGGAGCACAAGCAACCGCTTTGCGCTTTTGTGGATGTTTTCCATAAAAAAGCCCCTCTCATAATGATTACTGCTACACTATAGCACATCGGCGAGGAAAATGCAAGTCACATTTTCAGCAATTCTGCTATATTTTTTTAAGTTGCTATTTGAGAAAACACTTTTTTGGCTTGACTTTAAAAAATATGTGTGCTATGCTGTGCATAAGCTTTTTTAACAAAATTTGCGCCTTGAGCGCAACGAAAGAAATGATTTTTATATGAAATTGTATGTTATCCATCATTCTCATACGGACATCGGCTACACCGACCGCCAAGAACGCATCGAATGGGATCATGTGAAATATCTGGAGCGCGTTGTGGATATACTCAGGGAGGCTTACGACAACGGGAATGTGCGCTGGCAGGGCTTCAAGTGGACCTGCGAGGGCTTTTGGGCTGTGGAAAAATTCCTGCGGCTGTCGACCGACGCGTATATCAAGGATTTCAGTCGATTTGTGAAAAGCGGAAATATCGGCGTTTCGGGGAATTATCTGAATTGCACCGAGCTTGTCAACGACACCGTATTGCGAGAAACCATGGCAGGCGTTGCGGAGACGGCTCGCGTTCACGAGATGGATATCTCCTGCGGCATGACCGCTGATATTAACGGATATGGCTGGGGCTATGCGTCCGCTCTGGCGGATTACGGCGTGGAAAATCTGCTTTCCTGCGTGCATACCCATCATGGATTCTATACGGCGCACAAAAAACAATATCCGTTTTTCTGGGAAGCAAAGGACGGAAATCGCGTATTGGTTTGGCAGGGAGAGCATTATAACATCGGAAACGAGCTGTATTTGCACAGGATTCACCGTCGTGTGTCAAATATGATTCGAGATGACTTGGCTGATCGCGACATGGAAGACGGTATGTTTTCAGAAACCCGCATTCGCGCTTATATAAAAAAGCTGAAAGAAGACGGATATCCTTTTGATTTTCTGCCGATCACCGTGTCGGGACTTATGGCTGATAACGCTCCGCCAAACCCTATGATCATGGAATTCATCTATGACTGGAATGAAAAACACGGCGACGATATTCAAATGGAAATGGCGACGCTTAAAGACTTTTTTGCGGTCGCGCGCGCGCATGCGGATCAAATTGCATGCTATGCCGGCGACTGGACCGACTGGTGGTCCGATGGCGTCGGTTCCACGCCGGACGTTGTAAAACACTATCGCGAAGCCGTCGCCAAATACAACCTGTGCCGCAAGCTCGATCCGGACCGAAAGGTTCTGGATCAAGCTCTTATGGATACCGCGCGTTACAACCTGATGATGTATGCGGAGCATACGTGGGGTTATTTTTCCAGTGTCACGATTCCATATGATCCTATGGTAGACAAGCTGGATAAGCGAAAGGCCTCGTTCGCGTTAAACGCGGATGAGGCGGTGAGCCGTTGTTTAGATACGTTGTGCGAATCAAAAGGCATGACTACGGTTGTCCCGGGCAACAAGCGCGTCTTTCACGCGGTCAATCCAAATGCCTATCCAATTGCCGCCCTTGTGAAATTTGATTTGGAATGGCATCTGAAAGCGAAAGAAACTAACCTTGAAATAATAGACTGCGTTACGGATGAAGCTGTTCCTTTTCAGATTATCGACGGCGCGAAACGGGAAATCCATATAGTATCGAAGCTCAGGGCAAATGAACACCGCCGCTACAGCTTGCGCGGTATGCCTGAACCGCCGCCGGTATCTATCGGGCTTTGCGCACCATACGGAGTCGAGCG
>JAITDE010000102.1 GCA_031282735.1 Oscillospiraceae bacterium
GGCAAGGTCGCTTCGCATTCGTAGTAACCTCCATCTTCATCTTCAACAAAAACGAATGGCGCGTAGAGGGGCTTGCAGATGTTCTTTTTCATGGTGAGTACTCCTTTTCTTGTGTGGTGTGGTTTTGGTTATCTCCTTTTATTACTCGCGGCGAGTAATTTCAATGTCATTATATACCCGAATCGGGTGAATGTCAAGCGTTTTTTTGAAAAAAATTCTCGTTTTGAGAAATTTTATATTGACAAGCCCTTTTCGTTGCGCTATACTCTCTATGAGGTGATAAATTGAGCATCGCAGATCGGCTAAAGTTCCTGCGCCAAAGAAAGGGCATGAACAAAAAAGAAGTTGCCGCGGCACTTGGTTTGCCATACACAACCTACAATAATTACGAAACGGGAGCGCGAGAAACAAACCCAGATATTTTAATCATGCTCGCTCGCTTCTATAACGTTTCTGCGGATGATTTGCTCGGAAACAAAAAAGTTGCCACTGAGCCCGACCCGCTGGAGGGCTTGACCGCCGAAAACCGCGCAAAGGCTTTGGAGTATATTGCGCTGTTGCAAATGAAACAGGAACAGTGAACGCTTTCTTTGGTTGTTATGATGAGTACTCCTTTTCTTGTGCTGAAATTGGTATGAGCTTTGATATAATTATAAACGTTGCAACGCAGAAAGTCAAGGGGCTTGTTCTGAAATCTTGCACAAAGTTACAACGTTTATTTTGTGCAATTTGCCAATTGCGCTTTTGCTCGTAAGCATTTATAATGAAGCACTGAAAGGGGATTTTTATATGGCAACTAGCGATGCGCAAAGAAAATCAAACAAGAAATATGATGCAGAACATTTTGAGTATTTTACTGTCAAGGGTAAAAAGGGAATGCGTGAGACGCTGAAAACCGTGGCGACTGCTAGAGGTGAAAGCCTGAACGGATTTATTACTCGTGTTCTTAATGAAGCCATTGAGCGGGATTTAACCCCATCGGCTGACCCTTGAGCCACTCAAGCAACGAGATTGGCGAATTCCTCACCATCGAATAAATCAAAACTCGAAAAATCTTCGTTGCGCGGTTCATACGGTTGGTTTTTGAGCGGGAAACTCGCTGAGGGCAAGGTCGCTTCGCATTCGTAGTAACCTCCATCTTCATCTTCAACAAAAACGAATGGCGCGTAGAGGGGCTTGCAGATGTTCTTTTTCATGGTGAGTGTTCCTTTTCTTGTGTGGTGTGTTGGCTTGTCTTCCGTGGCTACATTATACTATTTCTAGAAATATATATCAATATGTAATGTTGCATAAACTTTTGATTGTTTTTTCTCGTAGAGTTTGTGCAACATGCTACTTGCCATTTTTCACCGAATGGTGTACAATATGAAGACTAGGGAGGTCGATTGATATGCCATTGAGCGAAGCTCAAAAAAAAGCAAGTAAAAAATATAACGCCGCAAATTTTGAAAGCATAACCGTTAGGGCTAGAAAAGGAACGATAGAAACGATCAAAGCAGCGGCCGCCGCGACTGGAGAAAGCGTGAACGGTTTTCTAACCCGCGCAATCAACGAAGCACTAGAGGAACTTGAAAGACGAGACATAAAATTTTGACAAAAACAACCTTTGTGAAAAATCGGCACTTTTTTTTGATTTAGGAGGGGCAGGATCATATGGAATATAATATTAACTTTCTTTGGGATGACGAAGCGGATGTTTGGGTGGCGAATAGCCCGGACGTGCCAGGGCTTGCGCTGGAATCTGGGTCGTTCGATGCTTTGGTTGAGCGTGTTCGCGTTGCCGTGCCGGAATTACTTGCACTGAACTCAACCCCGCTTAAACCGTTAGGATTGCATTTTCACTCTGATCGGAGGGTATCGCTCTAGTGGCTGAATATGAAAAGATGAAAACACCCCCCTCGCTTTGATTTGCGGCGGGGGCGGTTTGTTCTGGCTATACAATTTCCTCTGCCATGCAATTGATGAACTTTTGGCGCGAGACGAGACATGGACGGACTACAGAATCGAAATTACTGCAATCATATCTGAATAGTATGATATCGGCGGGATTTGGAGTAGGTACTTGCGTGCGCGTATAATGCGCGCCCCTAACAAGCGCGACGTTTTTCTAGTTCGTTTTGCCGATTTTTGGGGGCACTTTGTTTTGTTTTCTAGGATTTTGACAATAGCCATCCCCTATCCATGTATAGAAACAACCCCGTCGCTTTGATTTGCGGCGAGGTTGTTTTTTGTTCAAAAGCATAACCGGATCCAGCTGTTATTTCCACGCCATTGCCCAGCGGGGATAAGCTTTTGAATCGCCGAGCGATTGGCAGGTGGCGAGATTATTCGCTTTCACAACTACGCCGTCGATGTCGTAATCCAACCCCTCGCTATACTCCCGCACCATTTCGATTGATTTCAAGACCTCTTCATAACCGTTCGCTTCAACGAATGGGACGCGCTGAAAACCTATTTCCCGCATCAGAATTAAGCAATTTGCGCGCGATTCAAATAATTCCGGACGCAACTGCTGCATGTGCTGATACTCGACCAGATCGAATGCCATGAAGTGCAGTTGATTTGCTTTTTTGCAATCCACGCGCTGATGCAACGTCATGCTCGCGCCGATTCTGGGATCCGAATAACCCGTATCAATTGCCGTTTGATGCGTCATATAAACCTCTCCGCGCACGACCAAACGACCGTGAGCGGGAATTTTGTACGAAATCGCGTTCGGAATATCTGGAATGCAACGCAGATTTTGTGTCACATCTTCGCCAACGCCGCCGAGGGCACGTGTGTAGCCCAACACCAATTTTCCGTCTTGATACTCAAGCTGTGCACTCAATCCATAGACCTTTTGCTCAACCGTGAACGTCTCACTCCCATACAAGCATTTTAACTCTTCGCAAAATTCCCGCAGATCTTCCAACGTTCTTGCTTTTCGGATACCGAGCATTTGCTTGCCTTTCAATTTGATGGGATTGAACGCCGTGCGGCCGCCCGGACGCTGGCTTGGACTGTTCGCCGTGATTAGAACGGGGTGCATCGCCTCCAACTCTTCAAGCTCGCTGAAAAGCGCGTCGAATTCCTTGTCGCTGATTTCGCGGCGATTTTTCACATAATAGACCTCCTCGTGGTGCCGGATTTGGTCGCGAAGCTCTATTATGCGGGCGCGAGCGGCGGTGCGGTCGATGGCGAAGTCGCAGGGATCGGTGTGTTCGGCTTCTTTTGCTTCGGCGCGAGCGTAGGCGCGGTTCGTTGCTTTGTAGATGGCATCGGTGATATGTTTTTCTTCGGCGCGTTCCCGGACAACGGCGTCGGCGATGCGTTTTGCTTCGGCGCGGGGAGATGATTCATAGGGGGGACTAGCCCATTCTTCTCTCTGTTCTGCTCTTTCGCGGACTTTTTCATCACGGTAGAGGACGACGGCAACCAAAATGGCGATACCGATGAGAGCCATCAGGGGGTGGCTTTTGATGAAAATGAAGACGGCTTTTATCATGAGTAAAGCGAAGATCACAAGCGCAATGACAATGCCGCCGAGGATGTTTTTCATTTTCATGGTGGTGGCTCCTTTTCTTGTGGTGCTGTGGTTGCTTTGTGATGATATTATAGCACGATTGAAAATCATGTCAATGGGTTGATGAAAAAAGCAACGAGAGGGCAGACTGATTCAGCCTGCCCTGTTTTGATGTGAATCGTCACTAACGTGTCACTAACGCTACCTATGCTTTTGCGGCGTAAATTGCTGAAAAATTCATGCATGCATGAAAAAGCAAGCGTGCAAAAGGGGTCATTTAGGGGTGAAATTCTTCTTCAGAAAAAGTAAGGCATCACTTCAATTCAACAATTGTCACGCCCGTTTCGCCCTCGCCGTAGACCCCTAAGCGAAACGTTTTCACGAACGCACTCGCCCGCAGATATTTTTGCACCGCGGCACGCAACGCGCCCGTGCCTTTGCCATGCACGATGGTGAATTCATGCAATCCCGTGCGCAAAGCGGTATCCATGAAACGATCCAATTCCAGCAAGCAATCATCAACAGTCGTGCCGCGCAAATCAAGGCGCGTGTCACCGGCAAGAGTCATTCGGCTTGGGGCATCTTCTTTGATGTGTTCGACGCGCTTGCGGGTGTTTTTGATAACGCGTTCCTCGCCCAAAAGTCGAATATTTGTCAACGGCGTGCGGGTGCGGAGGTTGCCCGCCAGAACTTCGACAAATCCTTTTGCGTCGGGAAGTTTGAGGACTTCCGCTTGGCACTGCATATCACGCAGACGAACGCGATCGCCAACACGCAAGGGACGGTGCAATGTGTCGTCGGCATCATCCAATTCATCCCGCGCCGCCTCGCGCCCTGCCGCCGCTAACTCCGCCACGCTGTTTTTAACCAATGTGCGCGCGCGTTTTGCAAGCTGTGCGTCAGGCTTTTCCTGCATCTGTTTTTTGAGGCGATCCAACTCAGCCAAAAGGGCATATGCTTCGCGCTTTGTGCGGTCGGCGATGCGTTCGCCGTCTTTTCGAGCATCCTCCAACGCCTTATCACGAAATTTTTTCACTTCGTCCTTTGCGGATTCCGCCGAAGCCAAGGCTTGCATCGCTTGTTCACGCAGTTTTCTTGCGTCCTCCTGCGATTGCTCCGCAATTTGCAAACGTTCTTCCAAACGGGCAATCACTTTCTCAAAATGCGCCGTTTCGGCCGAAGTGAACGATTTCGCGTGTTCCACAATCGCGGACGGCATGCCAAGACGCGAGGCAATCGCAAATGCGTTGGATCGCCCCGGCACACCGATAAGCAAGCGATAAGTGGGGCGCAAGGTTTGCACATCAAATTCGCAGCATGCGTTTTCGACGCCTTGCGTTTGGAGCGCGTAGGCTTTCAGCTCCGCATAGTGCGTGGTCGCCGCGATCTTTGCGCCGTTGTGCCGCAAGTGATCCAAAATAGACATCGCCAACGCCGCCCCCTCGGCGGGATCTGTTCCCGCGCCGAGTTCATCAATCAAAACCAAACTTTTTTGATTCGCAACCGCCAAGATATCAATCAAATTTTTCATGTGCGACGAAAAGGTAGACAGCGACTGTTCAATGGATTGTTCGTCGCCGATATCCGCCAAAACATGTTCAAACACCGAGAGCTTACAGCCATCCGCCGCCGGAATCATCAAGCCGCACATTGCCATCAAGCTGAGCAATCCAATGGTTTTGAGTGTCACCGTTTTACCGCCTGTATTAGGACCCGTCACAACCAGCTGATCAAAATCAATCCCCAGTGTAACATCAATCGGCACAACCGTGCTTCTTTCAATCAACGGATGCCGCGCGCGGTTGAGCACGATTGTGCCGTCGTCTGATATTGCCGGGGCGGCGGCTTTCATATCATATGCCAACCGTGCCTTTGCGAAAATGACGTCTAGTTCCACGGCACAATCGTAGCTTGCGGCAATTTGCGCCGCAAAACTACCCGCCAACGCAGATAGCTCCGCCAAAACGCGCTCAATTTCCTCACGTTCGCGCCCTTGCAGAACTTTGATTTCGTTGTTCGCTTCCACAACCGCCATGGGTTCAACAAAAATTGTCGATCCGCTCGCCGACGCGTCGTGTACCATGCCCGGGATTGCGCCGCGATGCTCCGCTTTCACGGGGACGACAAAACGCCCGCCGCGCAGGGTGATCAGATTTTCCTGCAAATATTTTTGATAGCTCGGCGACCGAATCATCTGTTCCAAACGTGAGCGCACACCGCTTTCCGCTTGACGGATTTTTCGCCGAATGTCCGCAAGTGTCGGTGATGCCTGATCCGCCATTTGGTCTTCACTCAAAATCGCGGCGCCAATTGCGTTTTCAAGGTAACTGTTCGCGCTCACTCCGCCAAGGTAGACGTCCAAACAGTCGGGTTCGCCCGCACTGTTGTCGCGCCAAGCAGTCAGTGCGCGAAAAACGCGCAAGAGCTGCGCAATCTCCAACAATTGTCGCATGGTGAGCACCGCACCAGCTTCCGCGCGGCGCAGCGCGTTGCTGACATTCATCAGTCCGCCGAAAGGCGGTCCGCCGTGCCGTGCCATGCGTGTGTATGCCCTTACGGTTTGATCCAACAAAAGACGCGCCAAAAACAAATCGGATTCGGGTTTCAATCCCAGAGCCAACTGCCGCGCGTCGCCGCATGCCGTCAATTCCGACAGCATGGCAAGCACTTTATCCAGTTCTAATGTTTTGAGATGTTTCTGACCGTCGACTATTTCCATTTTTCCTCCAATCGCCGCAAACGCATCAGTCGTGATTGCCTCTCTTTCGCAGTTGTGTAAAAAAATCGCGCAACAATGCCGCAGATTCCTCCGCCAGCAAGCCGCCTTCTGCCATGGGACGATGATTAAACGGCAGTGCGAACAAATCAGTCACACTGCCGCAGCATCCCGCTTTGGGATCGGAAGCGCCAAAAAAGATCTGCGGAATCCGCGCGTTGATGATCGCGCCCGCACACATGGGGCATGGTTCAAGAGTGACATAAAGCGTACACTCCCACAGCCGCCAATAGCCCGTTTTTGCGCACGCTTGCGCAATAGCAATCAATTCGGCGTGAAGCAGTGCGTTTTGCCGCTGTTCGCGCTGGTTATAACCCTCGCCGACAATTTCGCCGCCGCGCACAATCACCGCGCCGACAGGGGTTTCGCCTTGCCGCGCCGCCTCTTGCGCCAATTCCAACGCGCGGCGCATGTATGTTTCATGCATTTTTTCCTCCCTTCTTTTTCTGAAGAAAAAGAAGCAAAAAGACTTTTTCCCGCTTCGCGCGCCTGCGGCGAGCACCCGCTTCGCGCGGTCATTTTTCCGCTGATGTGTTTTTTTTCATTTGCTCTACCGTAAAAATCTGACCGCTATATCGAACCGCGTCCCCCGCGCGTAATTTTCGACCGCGCTGCTGACACACTTCCCCGTTGACGCGCACTTTGCCGTCTTGGATTGCAAGCTTCGCCTGACCGCCGCTTTCCGCCGCATTCGCGAGTTTGAGGAACGCGTCAAGTCTGATCTCTCCCGTGCGGATGGCAATCGCTTGCGGCATTGGTTGCGCGACACGTACTCTGATTTTCGGTCTCTCGTCCATTTATTTATCCGCCTTCAAGCGAACAGGCAATACCATGTAAAGGAATCTGTCGCCCTCCGGCGGCAAAATCACAATCGGCAGCACAACACTGCTGAACCGCAATAAAATCTCGTCGGTATCCGCCGCGCGTAGCGCGTCAAGCAAAAACCGATTGTTAAAACCCACTTCAAAGCCATCGCCGTTCAAATCGGCACTCACACTGTCGTCTGCCGTGCCCAACCCTGTTTGGCACGAAAGCAAAATGCGTCCCTCTTCAGGCGACGACGTGCAGCGCACCGGGCTTTTGATTTTTTCAGTGATGATCAGCGAAATGCGCTCAATCGCGGCAATGAAATCATGCGTATTGATTGCCGCCTCTGTTTTATGCTGTGCGGGAACGGCGGCGGCATAATTCATAAACTCACCGTCAAGCAAGCGCGAAACCACATGATAAACACCAACATCAAACACGATGTGACGCTTTCCGACGGAAATTGAAACCTCAGACGCTTCGTCAACACTGATTTTTAGCAACTCATTGAGTGTTTTCGGCGGCACGACGAACGAAACCTCCTGCCCTTCATACGCAATCGGTTCTGTTCGCAACGCAAGGCGGAATCCATCAATCGCCGCCAATCTCAACCGCCCTTCGCTGACTTCGAACTTTACGCCCGAATGCACCGGCTTTGTGTCGGGATTGATAGCAACGGCAAATATCGTTTGTTTGATCATCTCTCGCAGTACGCCAAGACCGACAACCAATGGCGCGCCGCCCGAAATGGACGGCAGTTCGGGGTATTCCTCGCTTGAAATACCATTGATCTTGTAGCGCGACTCGCCGCCCTTGATATTTGCCAAAAATCGGCTGTCCGATTGCAGTTCAACTGTATCCACAGGGATTTTGCGCAAGATGTCACACAAAATCCGCGCGTTCAGCACCAGCGCTCCTTCCTCTTTTATTTCCGCTTCAATGGAAGTCTGTATACCGACTTCCAAATCATAACCGGTCAGGAACAATTTGCCGTCCTGCGCTTGGATAAGAATACCCTCCAAAGCGGGCATGGTCGTGCGGGACGAAATCGCCCTCTGCACGTTTTGGCAAACATCCGAAAACTGCGCGGTGGAACATTTGAATTTCATAACAAGCAACCTTTCTATGCAAAAGATCAATCCATACAATAAATATAAAATAGTAGTCGCAGTAGGCACGGTGAAAAATCGTGAAAACGCCGCAACCGCTTGATTCATGGGGATTTGCGCGTTTTGTGGTTCCGGCGAACGCTGTGGATAAAAAGCGGTTTTCAACAAGACAAAAAAAGGGATTGTGAAAGGCAAGAAAAATGGTCCTGTTGAAAAGAATAATAAAACTGAAAACCTGGCAGAGGATTCGCACGGTCGCGCGAAGCGGTAGAAGTTCTTTTGGTTCTTTTCTTTCAAGAAAAGAACTAAAATTCTCTGCGTCCCTCCATGGCTCTGGCCAGCGTGACTTCATCGGCGTATTCCAAATCCGCGCCGACGGGAACGCCGTAGGCGAGACGTGAAACTTTTACACCGAGTGGTTTGAGTAAGTTTGCAAGGTAGAGAGCGGTTGTTTCCCCCTCCACAGTGGGGTTTGTCGCCATAATGACTTCGGCAAATTCGTTGTCGCGGAAGCGCTTGAGGAGTTCTTTCACCGTGAGTTGTTCGGGACCTACGCCGTCGAGGGGCGAAAACACGCCGTGAAGCACATGATACAGCCCACGATATTCGTGCGTGCGTTCAATGGCGATCACGTCGCGCGGATCTTCCACAACGCAGAGCAGGGAACGATCGCGCGATGTGCTGAGACAGACCGAGCATAGTTCCTGATCGGTGAAATCACAGCAAACCGAACAGCGGCGCACCTTTTGATGCGCTTGCCGGATTGCATCCACGAGCGTTTTGATTTGCGTATCGCTTTGATGTATAATATAGTATGCCATGCGCATTGCGGATTTTCGACCGATGCCCGGTAGCTTGCCGAACTGTTCCGCCAAATGCGCGAGCGGCGCGATTTGTTGTTCCATATCGCGTTAACCCATTAATCCTGATAATCCGGGCGGCATTGCGCCTTGCAGAGCTTGCATACGCTGCTCCATCGTTTCGCTTGCCTTCGTCATTGCCTCATTGACAGCCGCTTGGATGAGATCCTGCAGCATTTCAATGTCGTCGGGGTCGACGACTTCAGGCTTGAGCCGCACAGAAAGCAGCTCATGCTTGCCGCTGACTTCAACCTGCACCGCGCCGCCGCCGACGCTGGCGGTGAAGACGGTGTTTTCAATTTCGGTTTGCGCCGAGGCCATATCCTCTTGCATTTGTTGGATTTGTTTGAGCATTGCGGCCTGCCCGCCGCCGCGGTAGGAATCGGGTAGTCTTGCCTTCATTTGATACACCTTCCTGCGGTTGTTTTCAATATGCGTTATATTGTAACATATTTTAAAAAAAAATACAATTGCTTTTTGGCGCAAGATTGCAAGATATAAAAGATTTTTCCCTCTTTTTTGATGTGATTGCCGCTTGACATGCTTTTCGGCGGGGATTTTTCGTTTTTTGTCAAAAAAGATGGCGGTCGTATTATGTAGCGCGCTGTTTTGGTATATCATCAGGCAAACGCGCATAGCAATGCAATGAGAATGTTTCGGAGGAAAAAATATTTATGCTCATTCATGTTGTTCGTTCAGGGGAAAGCATCCATAAAATCGCGCAACAATACGGCGTAACGCCGCAAGAGGCGGAGAACGCGAATGGTTTGCCCGATCCCAACAGGCTCGTGGTCGGCGAAGCGATCGTCGTCCCCGGCAAAGGGCAAAGCTATGTAATCCAAGCGGGCGATAGCCTCTATGTCATCGCACAGCGGTATGGTGTCACGCTGGACGCTTTGCGCCGCGCGAATCCGCAAATCAGCAATCCGAACCAAATCAGCGTTGGGCAAGCAATCCAAATTCCGGACGGCGCGAGGCGCGACATTACAGTCAACGGTTATTGCTATCCAACCGCCAACGCCGATACACTTGCCGCGGCATTGCGGCATCTAACGTTTTTGAGCGTTTTTTCGGCGATCGCGCATGCCGACGGCGGATTGACACCCATGAACAACGATTCCCGCGTGATTGCCCAAGCCAAAGCCGCGGGCGTGCAGCCGCATTTGGTGATTGCGAACATCGAAGAGGGCAAAGGATTTTTAAGTAGTGTCGCCGCGGGAATTTTAAGCAACGCCCAAGCGCAGGAAAATCTACTGCAAAACGCCGTTGCAATCTGCCGCGAAAAAGGATACACGGGCGTGGATATTGATTTTGAATATGTTCCCGCCGCCCAGCGAGAAGACCTCGATTGTTTTTTGGCAAAGGCGAGAGCCGTTTTGCACGATGCCGGTTTGCGCTTGACATCGGCGGTCGCCGCAAAAACCCGCGACGACCAAACGGGATTGCTCACGGAGGGCATAGACTATTTGGGGCAGGGACGATACAATGATTTTGTGACGTTAATGACCTACGATTGGGGTCACATCGGCGGTCCGCCCATGGCGGTTGCGCCAATCAACGAAGTGCGCAAGGTGATTGATTACGCGTTGACGCGCATTCCGTCAAAAAAGATACTGATGGGTATCCCGAACTACGGCTATGATTGGACACTGCCGTATGCGCAGGGCGCAACCGCGAAAGCAGTCAATTTCAGCAGTGCGATCAATCTTGCGGTGCAATATAACGCGGCAATCCAGTTCAGTGAAACAGCGCAGACACCATACTTCAATTACACCGATTCCAATGCGCGTCAGCACGTGGTTTGGTTCGAGGACGCGCGGAGCATCCGGCAAAAATTACAGCTCGTGCGCGAAAAAGGGCTTGCGGGTGTGTCCTACTGGACGGTGAACTACCTCTTCCAACAGAACTGGGCGCTTCTCGAAAACATGTTCCGCGTCGTCAAGTATGTGTGAGCGCAAGGCGGCAAAAAAAAGTCCCAGCCCGCAGAGGTTTTCCGCGGGCTGAGGCGTTATTTAAGGCACGAGAATAGTGTTTGCTAGATTTTAATTAAAGATATCAGCAGACACCCACAGTGCGGGGCGGATGCCATTCGAAATGGAAACATATTGATCATTAACTTCGCCGTCCGTGAACAAAAGGGAAGCAAGAGGTGGATTTTGCACAGCCGGCGTACGAAGCCATGAAGCAACAGATCCTGCATCGCCTTTTCTTTTCAAATAGGTCCAGTTTTTATGCGCGAACGAGTCGTCTGGGTTTAATTTTTCATCATCGTTTTTGTCGCGCCAAGATACGCTCAGGTATCTAGCCGCTTCATCCGCACTTAGCGGGAAAGCATCAGTGGACGTGTCGCCGCTATCGGTGGGTTCGCTAAAGCCTGCATAAGCCGGCGACGAACCATACGAATAACCATATCTATCGTCTGTACCAAGTTTAACAAGCGCGTTGTGATGTACTGCCTTGGATTTTAAAGCACTACCGGAATTAAAGCCGGTCCACCAAGCGTCGATTGCTTTTTTGAGTTCGCTGTCGCCATTCGTGTAGATGTCCGTGAGGGGTCTCTCAGCATCGAATGGAGAAGTTCCCACTACCTTAGTGCGGACAATGAGGTAATACGATTTCCCGCTTTTGTTTTGTTTAGCAATGGCAATCCAATCTACTGAATCCCCGGCCTTAGCCGCAGGAAGAACATTATCACTTCCGTCGACAATGCTAACACCGTCTTCAACTGAGCCCTCAGAAGGAGGAGCAGGAGGAGGTGTGCTCGTATTTTCCACAACTATGATGGTAATCTTCACAGTTCCGCTAGCGCCATTGTCGCCGCTTGCATGGGCGTTTATGACGATTTCGCCAATGGTTTCGGGCGGTACAACGACACGAACAGACACCGATTTGCCGGCAGTTCGCAACCAGTCAGCGCCAGATTCTTGGCTCCACACGGCTTGACCCGGCTTTGTCGACATAGATGTTTTAACAATGCCAGTCAGGGTAAGAACTTGCTCGGCAGCATTTTTGTACAGTTTCAGAGTAATGGCGTCTTTTGTTGCCGCTTGCGTTGCCGCGCCTGAAACCTTAACGAAGAAGTCCTCTATCGTAAGTTCCGGAGGGGTCTTAGTTCCCGCATCCACCGCGTCTTTGATGATTTGTTCGCCCTCTGGTGTGGCGGTTTTGCCATCGGTATACAGCAGATAGCTTTCGGTAAAGTTGCTGGCTTCCAGGCGGACGTCAATTGCGTAGTAGTAATTGTCGTCCGGAATGGCGGTCTGATCCAAAATGACGTTGTCGAGCAAAAGATTTGTTGCCTCGCCCGGTTGGAGCGCACGCGTCCAATAGGCGTAGCCGTCGGTGTCGAGCGCCCACAAGCCCTCGGGGTACTTTTCGTCAAGGTCGGTTTTGTGATCAATGTAATATTGAACCAAAACGACGGGTGACGCGGGCAACGTTGTTTTGGCTACCGTGCCATCTTCGAATGTTTGATCTTCGACGTATTCGTAATTGCCCATTTCGCCTGTGCCGGGTTTGTAGATTTTGGTATCGCCAGTCATGTACCAAATGTGGCGGTTTTCGGTTGGGAGCGCACCGTCGATGTTCGCGCCGTTATAATAATTGTCGTCATCTGCGGGCGCGGTATTGAACATGCGCACAATCCATGTGGATCTGTCGTTGGCATTTCCGCCGATGATTGGTGTGTTGCCAATTTGCAGGTATTCCGCGAACCGCACGCGGACGATCATCGGTGTTTCCCCTGTGTTTTCAACGTAGACATCTTTGTTGGTTCCTGCTTCGAAGTCGTCATGGAGCAAAATGTCGGGATTTCCGGCGCCTCTGAATCGGTTGATGAAGCTTTGCCCGAAATCGGTGAAGGCGAGTGCGCCGCCAAGACCGATCGCAAGGGATAGAATGATTGCTACGATTGCCGCGATTTTCTTTCGACCGGAAATTGCGCTTTGTGCGTGCGTGCGAGTGGTACGAGTTGACATGTTTTTTTACCATCCTTTGTTTTGATATTTTGACGAGATCTCCGTCATAGGGATATTATACCATATTTTTCGTGAGAAGAAAAGACCATTTGAAAAATTCAAAGCGAAAACGCAAAAAAAGACAAATTCAGGATGTATTTACTCATTTGATTGACATTTTTTGGTTTATCTTTCGACTCTTGACATTTTCTCCAAATTGTTCTATAATCATCCCGTAATAATGAAAAGACGGAACGGGTGAAAGTAAATGCGAAAAATCAGGAAGAAAATGCAAAAAATCAGAAAGAAAATGAAGAAAATCAAACATCGGCTAAATCTTCTGCGGCGGATCATTTTGCAGCATCTTGCTTTTCCTGTGATTTATCGGATTGGTTGTCTGCGGCGAATCAATCCGAGATTCGTGCTTTTTGCAAGCGAATTCAGCGCGAATATGCCCGATTCGCTTCAACCGCTCCATACGCGTCTGTTGGACGAGGGTTACGATTGCCGCTTTTTCGGTCTCTTGCCCGGGAAAACAAAGCGGCAACAATATTTGCACTGGATCGCGTTCTTTTTTGCTCTTGCGCAAGCGCGAACGCTGTTTTTGGACGATTATTATTTTCCGGCATACGCCTGCAAGCCGCGCAAGGGCACACAGATTGTGCAGGTTTGGCACGCGTGCGGGGCGTTCAAGAAATGGGGGCGATCGACGGCGGATCTCGCGTGGGGGAGTTCCCAAAAAAAGCTCAAATATCTGCCGATCCACAATACCTATACGCACTGTTTGGTGTCGTCGCCCGCGTGTATCCCGCACTATGCAGAAGCGTTTGGTTGTGACCCCGCAATTGTGCATCCGTGGGGTGTGCCGCGCACCGACATCTTTTTTGCGTCTGATTTTTGCGAAACTGCCCGCGCACAAATATTGACGATGTTTCCGTCAATTGGTTCACGGCGGATTGTGCTGTATGCGCCCACGTTCCGCGGGAATAATAACAAGAAAGTCCGCCACGATGCCGCGGTGGATTTTGCCGCGCTCCGAGATGCCCTGCAAGAAGACTGCGTGTTGCTTTATAAACCGCATCCGCGCGTGAAGAAAAGCATCGCCGACGACGGCGCGTTTTTGTATGACGCAAAAAATATCCCCATCGCAACGCTGTTGGGTGCGGCGGATTTGGTGATCAGCGACTATTCGTCGCTCATTTTTGAGTATGCGCTATTTGGGCGTCCCATGCTGTTTTATGCCTACGATTTGGAGAACTACGAGCGGGTGCGCAGCTTTTATGAGCCATATTTGTCCTTTGTGCCGGGCGATTTGGTTTGGAGCACCGACGACATCATCTGCGGAATCCGCCGCAATCTGTTTGAGGGCGGGTTTGAAGCTTCCGGTGTCGCCGCGTTCGCGCAAAAGCACATGAGCGCCTGCGACGGCGGCGCAACATCCCGCGTATTGAGCAATCTCGGACTTTTATGACAGGAGGACACGACCTTTGCTGATTTCTTTTGTATTGCCTTGCTACAACGAAGCTGAAAATGTGCGACCGATGCACGATTGGATCGTGGAAACCATGCAATCCAGCGGATTTGACTACGAAATGGTTTTTGTGGACGACGGAAGCCGCGACGAAACTTACGCCAAGTTGAAAGAGATCTATCAAACGACGGCGGCGCACGTGCGCGTGGTGCGGTTTTCGCGCAATTTTGGCAAGGAGTCGGCAATTTTTGCGGGTTTGCAGTACGCGGCGGGGGATATCGTAACGCTGATTGATGCCGATTTGCAGCAATCGCCTGTTTTGGCGCGGGAAATGGCGGAATTTCTGCGTGACAACGATGCATATGACTGCGTCGCTGCCTTTCAATCCCAGCGGCGCGAGGGAAAAGTGACCGCGTTTTTGAAGAATGGGTTTTACAAGCTGATGAACCGCGTTACCGAAATTGAATTTGTGCAGGGCGCAAGTGATTTCCGCACCATGCGCCGATCAATGGTTGACGCCATTTTGTCAATGACCGAACATAATCGGTTTTCAAAAGGGATTTTTTCATGGGTCGGCTTTGCGACACGCTATGTACCCTATGTGCCGGAGGATCGCCATGCCGGTAGCACGAAGTGGAACACGTGGAAATTGTTCAAGTACGCATTCGATGGTATTGTATCGTTCACGACAATGCCGCTTCGTTTGTCGGCGTTTGCGGGTGTCGCCGCCGCGTTGGGTTCGCTGGTTTATATGCTGGTGATAATCATTCAAAAGATATGTTTCGGCATAGCCGTTCCGGGTTACGCGACGCTGGTCGTGCTCATCTTGCTGTTGGGAGGCATTCAGCTTTTCGGCATGGGCATCCTGGGGGAATATCTGGCAAAGACCTATGTGGAAAGCAAACGCCGCCCAATCTACTTGGCGCGTGAAATTTTGGATTCTTCCTCTTTAAGATGATAAGGAAACGGACACTCGCCGCAGGGGTGTCAAATTTACGAATAGGTTGGTTTAGCTTTGACAATCACCATCAACCAACAAAATATCCATTATATAATAGCGGGTGAGGGTGAAACCGTTCTGCTCCTCCATGGTTGGGGCGCGGACGGTACGCTTTTTCAGCCGCTGACGCGGTTGCTTGCAAAACAATACCGCGTGATTGCGTTGGATTTTCCAGGTTTCGGACGGAGCGAAGAACCAAAAACGGCTTGGAGTGTGGACGATTACGCCGATTGCGTGCTGGCTTTTTTGCGGGCGTTGGATGTGCAATCGTGCGTTCTGGTCGGGCATTCGTTCGGCGGACGCGTGATTTTCAAACTGACCGCGCGGCAATTGCCCGAACTGAAAATCCCGAAAATCGTTTTGATTGATGCCGCCGGTATCAAACCGACACCGACAGAACGGGCAATCAAACGGCAAAAGCGATACAAGCGCGGCAAAAAATTGCTGGAACTGCCGCTCGTGCGGATGATTTTCCCCAACGCGTTGGAACATTTTCGGCAAAAGCACGGTTCGGCGGATTACAACGCGGCATCCCCGCGCATGCGTGAGGTGCTGGTCAAAACCGTCAATGAGGATTTGAGCCATCTCCTGCCGCTGATCACGCCGCCGACGCTTTTGATTTGGGGCAGGAACGACACAGCGACACCCCTCGCCGATGCCGAGCGCATGGAACGCGAAATGCCCGCCGCGGGTTTGGCAGTGCTGGAAAATGCGGGACACTTTTCGTTCATCGACCAACAAGCGCAATTTTTGCGGATTATGCAAGTGTTTTTGATGAGCGAACCAACTCATAATCAATCATTAAATTTGTAGTCTGAAGCAATAATGCTATGGGAGGGATTGAATCGATGCATTATCTTTTGATCGCTTTGGGAATTGTTCAGCTCTTTGGAGCAAATGTTGCAATGCTTTATTTGGTGCACATGTTCCAATTGCACTCCTATAAAGTAAAAGCGCAAAACGCATGGTGCGGCAAAAACGCGTCGCGGCTTCTCCTGTTCTTTGTGCCGCTGGCGGGCGGATTCTTCTTTTGGCCCCGGAAAACAGCGAAAAAGCCGCTCAAGTTCACCCCACGCGTGGTGCGGTTGTTGGCGGCAATCGGTGTATTGGAGATCGTCCTGCTTTTTCCGGGGATTTATCATTTAAGCCCTTGGTATGTTTTGGCGGACGCTTTCTGCATCACGGGTTTGGCGGAGTGGATTTTGTTTTTGGCAAATCTCATCAACAAGCCAATGGAGACCGCGATTTGCAATCGTTACACCAAGCAGGCGAAGCGGCTGCTTGCGGAGCATCCGAATCTGTTGGTGATTGGCATCACGGGCAGTTTCGGCAAAACGAGCGTCAAGCATTTTTTGACGACGCTGTTGCGCGCAAAATATAATGTTTTAATGACGCCCGGCGGTGTGAACACTCCCATGGGTGTTGTTCGCTGTGTGCGGGAGGAATTGAACGCCAGCCACGAAATTTTTGTTTGTGAAATGGGCGCGAAGCAATCGGGCGATATCGCGGAACTCTGTGATATTGCGCACCCGACGCACGGTGTGCTCACGTCCATTGGTCCGCAGCATCTCGAAACGTTTTTGACGCTTGAAAATGTCATACAAACCAAATTGGAACTCGCCCGCGCGTTGCCGACGACGGGTATTTTATTTGCCAACAGCGAGGATGAAAACATCGCGGAACGGTTGGGCGACTTTTCATCCGTCGTCGCCTATGCCGCAAGCGAAAACGGCGCGGCATATGGTGCGAAAGATATTTTCGCCGATGCGCACGGTACGACGTTCACCGTAATCACGCCGGAGGGAGACCTCACGCTGACCACGCGACTGCTCGGCAAACAAAACGTCGTCAACTTGGTTGGAGCAATCGCCGTTGCGCACACGCTGGGCGTACCCTTGAGCGACATCAAAGGGCGGACGCGCAAGATTGAACCAGTCAAGCACCGTTTGGAACTGCTCGACAAAGGCGGCGGATTGCTTGTGATTGACGACGCTTACAATTCCAACCCAACAGGGGCAAAGGCCGCTTTGGATGCCCTCGCGCTGTTCGACGGATGCAAAGTCCTCGTTACGCCCGGCATGATCGAGCTGGGCACAAAGCAAGAGGAACTGAATTTTATCTTTGGCCAGCAAGCCGCCGCTGTTTGCGATTATGTGATTTTGGTTGGGGAAGCGCAAACAAAGCCAATCAAGGAGGGCTTGCAAGCCGCCGGATTTTCATCCGAACGCCTGATTGCCGCCGACTCATTGCGCGAGGCGATCCCAAAAGTGGAGCAAATTCATGCGGAGGGGCGCAAGATTGTGCTGTACGAAAACGATTTGCCCGATAATTTTTAGTAGAAAATCTACTTTTTCTGAAGAAAAAGATGTTTCACGTGAAACAATCGGCGCATCTTTGAAAACGCAAATGTTTCACGTGAAACATTCAATAAACATTCGATTTGGGTAAAATAATTCTTGCCTTTTTTGTGCGTTCGTGTTATACTGCTATGCAGATGAAATGAGCAGAAGGATGTGTTCGTGTGGGGAAAACTGTTGCAATTGTAAACCAAAAGGGCGGCGTCGGAAAAACAACGACAGCGGTGAATGTCGCCGCCGCGATTGGCGCCGCAGGTTATCGCGTACTCTTGGCTGATATTGATCCGCAGGGCAATGCATCCACAGGGCTGGGGATCAACAAAAAAAAGCTCACCGCGTCGTCATATGAAGTGATCTGCGGGAGTGTGCAAGCCGCATCGTGCATTGTGCCGACGGGATTTGCAAACGTTTTTGTCCTTCCGTCCAGCATGAATCTCGCGGGTGCCGAACTTGAGCTGGTGGAACTGCCCCAGCGCGAAACGCGGCTCAAAACCGCGCTTTCGCTTGTGCAGGACGACTTTGACTTTATCTTTATGGATTGCCCGCCCGCCCTCGGTTTGATTACAATCAACGCGCTATGCGCCGCGAACACAGTTCTCATTCCAATCCAGTGTGAATATTTCGCGCTGGAGGGTCTTTCGCAACTGATGAACACAATTCGCCAAGTCAAACGTCTTTACAATCCGCTGTTGGACATTGAGGGTGTCGTCCTCACGATGTATGATGGGCGGCTGAATTTGACACAAGCGGTGGTGGATGAAGTCAAACGGTTTTTCCCGCGGCGCGTTTATTCAGCGGTTATCCCGCGCAACGTGCGGCTTTCCGAAGCGCCGAGCTTTGGGCAACCGGTCATGTATTACGACCGTGTCTCGCGCGGAACTTTGGCCTATCAGGAACTGGCAAATGAATTTCTGGCCAATAACAACGCGCGCAGGTTGATGGATTTTTAATTTTCATTCTTGTGAAGAAGAAATCGAATGACTTAGCCCATCGTGCTTTCATTATAGAATAAGACGGCGCGAAGCGAGTAGAGTTCTTTTGCTTCTTTTCTTTCAAGAAAAGAAGAATAAAAGAAAACAAGAATAAAAGAAAACAAGAAATGTTTCACGTGAAACAATAGGGGGATAAATGGATGGCACCCAAAAAAGGTGGCTTGGGGCGCGGGTTGGATTCGCTGTTTGAGGACAACGGGCTTGACGCGCAGACGCAGAACAGCACGATCCGTTTGCGGATTATAGACATTGAGCCGAACAGAAGCCAGCCGCGTCGCGATTTTGACGAAGAGGCATTGGCGCAGTTGAGCGCGAGCATTGCCGAACACGGCGTGTTGCAGCCGATTGTGGTGCGTCCGTTAAACGGCGGCACATATCAAATTGTGGCGGGTGAGCGCCGCTGGCGCGCTTCGCGCCTTGCGGGATTGAGTGACATCCCCGTGATTGTGCGCGAATTGAGCGACGACGAAGTCACAGTGATTGCGTTGATCGAAAATTTGCAGCGCGAGGATTTAAATCCGATGGAAGAAGCGTTGGGTTATCAGCATTTGATGGAAACGTGCAATCTGACGCAGGATGAAGCGGCAAAACGCGTTGGCAAGTCGCGCCCGGCCGTCGCAAATGCGTTGCGGTTGCTGAAATTGCCGGAATCGGTGGCGGAAATGGTGCGCGATGGATTGCTGAGCGGAGGGCATGCGCGATCATTGTTGCCGCTGGATGATGCGGACAGCATCCTAACAGCGGCGGATGAGGTCGTCCAAAAGCAATTGAGCGTGCGCGAAACGGAGGATCTTGCGCGTCGATTGCAGGAAGCCCAAAAAAAAGTTCCGCAAACGCCCAAGGTGTCGCGCATGCAGGATAAGGATTTTGCAATGGTGCAATCCGCACTGGAGGCTGGATTGGGGCGAAAGGTTCGCATACAGCCGGTAGGCGGCAGAGACGCGGGGCGCATCATGATTGATTTTGAGTCGAAAGATGATTTGCTGGCAATCGGCGCGGCGTTTCGGGTGATCGAAGCATAGCGCGAAGCGGGAAAATTTTTCTTCTTTGAAAATGACAGCGCGAAGCGGGTGCTCGCCGCAGGCGCGCGAAGCGGGTACTCGCCGTAGGCGCGCGAAGCGGTAAAAAGTCTTTTTGCTTCTTTTTCTTCAGAAAAAGAAGGTGAATGTTTCACGTGAAACAATATTGAATGAGGTGACACAGGGATGATTGATATACGGTTATTGCGGGCGGATCCGGAGTTGGTAAAAGAAAACATGCGAAAGAAGTTTCAGGAGCAAAAGACAGAGTTGGTGGATTTGGTTTTGGAGCAAGACACGGCTTATCGTTTGGTGCTGACGCGAGCGGAGCAACTGCGCGCGCAACGGAACGCGGGGAGCAAGCAAATCGGCGCGCTGATGGGGCAGGGGAAGCGTGAAGAGGCGCAAGCGAAAAAAGATGAAATATCCCGCCTTGGCGCGGAATTGGAGCGATTGGCTACGCGCGAAAAAGAGCTTGCGGAGCAAATTCGGAAGCTGATGATGGCAATCCCCAATATAATTGATGAGAGTGTGCCAATTGGGCGCGACGACAGCGAGAATGTGGAGGTCGCGCGGTTCGGCGAGCCTGCTGTGCCTGATTTTGATATTCCCTATCACACCGATTTGATGGAGCGGCTTGCGGGATTGGATTTGGACAGCGCACGCAAGACAAGCGGCAACGGATTTTATTATCTGATGGGCGATGTTGCGCGTTTGCATTCAGCGGTGCTGAGTTACGCGCGGGATTTTATGATTGACAAGGGCTTTGTGTATTGTGTGCCACCATTCATGATTCGCTCCGCGGTTGTGGAGGGCGTGATGAGCTTTGCCGAGATGGAAAATATGATGTACAAAATCGAGGGCGAAGATTTGTATCTCATTGGAACGAGCGAGCATTCGATGATCGGTAAATTCATTGACAGCATCAATAAAAAAGAGCTTTTGCCGTTTTGCTTGACGAGTTATTCCCC
>JAITDE010000082.1 GCA_031282735.1 Oscillospiraceae bacterium
CGTGTTCATCAGTTTGAAAAGCAGGAAATGATCGTGATTTGCGAGCCGAAGGACAGCATGGATTGGTTTTGCAAAATGTATGGCTATACGGTGGAGTTGTTCCGGTCAATGGACATTCCGGTGCGCACGTTGGAGTGCTGCAGCGGCGATTTGGCGGATTTGAAAGTGAAGAGCATTGATGTGGAGGCTTGGTCTCCGCGCCAGAAAAAATATTTTGAGGTAGGCAGCTGTTCCAATTTGGGCGATGCGCAAGCGCGACGGTTGGGTATCCGTATCAAAGGCGAAAACGGCAATTATTTTGCGCACACGCTCAACAACACGGTTCTCACGCCGCCGCGCATGTTGATTGCGTTTTTAGAAAACAACTTGCAGGCGGATGGTGCGGTGCGAATTCCAGAACCTTTGCGCCCCTATATGGGCGGAAAAGAATCAATCTGATTGGGATCAACATATTTTTTGTAGGAGGTAAAAATGACCATTTCCGAATCGTTGCAGCGCGCGGCGGCAAGCGTTGCACTGCGACCATTTTTGAATTTTATTGCAAAGAATCCAAGCGGTAATCTGGTGAAACTGGTGAATCTTGCGGATCGGTTATCGGGGCACGCGTTTCCGCAAAAAACAATCACGCAGTTCAAAGCGGGGGCGCAAGATCCGCAGAATACTTGGATGAAACTGGCGGGAAGCATTTTGGAAGATGTCGACCGTGATGCCTTGCGGCGTTTGCTACTCTCGTTGGGGCTAGGCATTGTGAATGGCACGAAGCTTGTGCGGAAAAATCGCGAAAAATACAACTGCAATATTCCGTTTCAAATTTTGTTTGATCCAACCAGCGCATGCAACATGCACTGCAAAGGTTGCTGGGCAGGTGAGTATCAAAAACACGATAATTTGACATATGAAGAGATGGATTCCATTGTGTGCCAGGGCAAAAAGTTGGGCACACGGGTCTATATGCTCACGGGCGGCGAGCCATTGGTGCGCAAAAAAGATATTTTGCGCCTTGCCGCCGCGCACAAGGAAAGCACATTTTTGATTTATACCAATGCCACGCTCATTGATCGCGACCTGTGCAAGCAAACAAAAAAGCTTGGCAACGTTATTTTTGCGATCAGCTTGGAAGGCTGGGAGGAGAGCAACGATGCCCGCCGCGGCGATGGCGCGTATGCGCGTTCGATGCAGGCGATTGATTTGCTTTGCGAGGAGCGGTGTCTATTCGGGATATCCATTTGCTACACCAGCCAAAACTTGCCGGTGGTGACGAGCGATGCGTTTTTGGAGAATATGATCGCTAAAGGTGCGAAGTTTGCCTTTATGTTCAACTACATGCCAATCGGTCAGCATGCTGTCGTCGATTTGATTCCAACGCCCGAACAGCGTGAGGAGCTTTATCATTGGTTGCGCAAAACGCGCAATAGTAAAACAGGGAAGCCGATTTTCATCATGGATTTTCAAAACGATGGTGAATATGTTGGTGGATGCATCGGCGGGGGGCGAAATTACTTCCACATCAACGCGGCGGGCGATATGGAGCCATGCGTATTCATTCATTTTTCAGATTCCAATATCCGTAAGCACACGCTTTTGGAGGCTTTACAGCGTCCGCTGTTTCAGGCTTACTATCATGGACAACCGTTTAACGATAATCATCTGCGCCCATGTCCGATGTTGGAAAATCCACAGCTTTTGCGGTCAATGGTCCGCGACAGCAACGCGGTTTCGACGGATCTTGCCGCGCCGGAGAGTGCCGACGAATTGTGCGCGCGTTGTGAGCACTACGCAAAGCATTGGGCGCCCGTCGCCCAACGCGTTTGGGAAGATAACCCGCATCCCCATCCAAAAACACAGTATTATAGGGATACGCAAGATACACAATCTGCTTTTTCCGAAGAAAATTTGTAAAGAAAATGAGGATAGGCCGTTGGATCAAGCACGGATTGAAGCCGCCGCGCGGGAGTTGCTTGCCGCAATTGGTGAGGATGTGACACGCGAAGGGTTGGATGAAACCCCTGCCCGCATTGCCCGCATGTGCGCGGAAATATTCTCAGGATTGCAGGACGATCCATTGCGGCATATCAAATTGTTTGAGGGATCGGGAGGCTGTGAACCAATTGTGGTGCGCGATATCCCCGTTTATTCAGTGTGCGAGCACCATCTGCTGCCCTTTTTTGGAACGGCGCAAATCACCTATTGGCCCAATGGAAACCGCGTCCTCGGGCTTTCAAAGTTTGTCCGCATTGTGGATTGTTTTGCGCGGCGTCCGCAATTGCAAGAACGCTTGACCACGCAAATCGCGAATTTTTTGTTTGAAAATCTACCCTGCCAAAAAGTAGAGGTTGAAATCGAAGCCCGGCACTTGTGCATGACCATGCGCGGCGCGAGGGCTGTGGAGGCTACGACAGTGACGCGGGCCGTCAGGAACGGGAACGTGTAAAACGTTGCCATCCACTTTTTTCCATTTTTTTATTTCTTGTGGAAAAACGGAATATGATTGCTTGACAATCACAACATGTAGTGCTATAATAGAGATGGGGAAACTGGACACAAAACGTGAAGAACATTCGAGCGCAATATCGAACAAATGTGTTGACAAAATCGAACATTTGTGCTATCATGAACGTAGTCCAGCGAAAGATCGGGAGAGGAGCAAAAAAATGTTGTTTGCTGCCGTAAATGTGGTTTTATTGTTTTTGTTCGGCACGGCAATTGTTATTATCGCCGTCAAAGCACCAAAATTGATTGCGTTCGAGAACCGTTGTTTGATTGCGCTGGCGGATGTGATCGCGCGTCATCGCACGGTGCTTGCGGAGGAGGAATCATTGATCCGCGCTTGTTCGGCGGAAGAGGACGCGATGGGCGAAACGCCCATTCAGGAAGTTTCCACCAAAGTTCTGACCGCAAGTTCTTCCGGCGGCAAGGCGGCGTAGTGGCAGCGTAATATGAGATACGTCTTCTTTTCTTAATACGTCTTCTTTTCTTAAAAAGAAAAGAAGCAAAAGAATTTGCCCGCTTCGCGCGATCATTTTTTTAATATAAAACAAGTCTGCGGAAAGTTTTTCCGCAGACTGTTTCATTTGACTGTTTTATTTGACTGTTTTATTTGCGCGGGATATACCCTTACATCCAAATCCAACCGAAGAAGAAAATATAGCAGATCCAAGTCCAGATATCCCATTGACTGCGGTCGACACCGCTCGTCGTTTTTTCGGTTGGCGTTTCGGGGAGATTCTCGAATGCGGACACCAAAAGGACGCCGTCGCCGCCTTCTTCGGTATTCCAGCCGGCAGGGCGCAAGGAAGTTTGCTTGAGTGTCGCCTGTATATCGGCGGGGGCGTATGCGGGACGCATGGATTTCAGCGTCGCGGCAGCGGCGGCGACAAAGGGGCAAGCCATACTTGTGCCTTGCCATCTATCGTAATAAGTGCCTTGCGATTCGATGCAGTTGAACGGCACGGAACTGTTAATGCCGTCAGATTGATCGCTGTAAGAGGCGGAGCCACCCGGAGCGGCAATATCCACTACATCGCCGTAGTTTGAAAACAAAGCCAGCGTGTTGTCCTTGTTGGACGCGCTCACCGTAACAGCTTCTTCCACGGCGGCGGGCAGAAAATCGGAGGCGTTCATGAAGTCGTTGCCGGACGAAACCACAACGGTGCAATCATTGTTGTTGGCGTAGTTAACCGCGTCCACAAACAGCGTGTAGATATCGGAGTAATCGTTGTAGCCGCCCATGCTCATGCTCACGACATCCGCGCCGTCGTCAACGGCGGTGTAGATCGCGGCGACAACCGGAAGCCATTCGCCGCTCCCCCAATCGTTCAACACCTGATAGGAAGCGACTTTGACGTTCGGCGGACTGTTTTCCAGCACGATCCCCGCGCAGTGCGTGCCGTGACCGTTTCCATCCCTTGAGGAGTTATTTGCTCCGCGCACAATGCGGTCGGCATGGCTTTTTATGTAGGGATGTTTATAATCCAAACCGGTGTCGAGAATCGCAACGATCGTTTCGGGGAGATCTTTGTCGGCAAGCGCGGTGAGGAGTTTATCGATGCCCACTTTGGCCGTACCCCACGAAAGCGGCTCGCCTTCCTTCCATTCTTCGCCGACGCCCACTTTGATGGGGCTCACAAGTTTTGCGACATTGCTTTGCATTACGTTTTGCACATAGCTTTTGGTTTTGTAATACGCAACCGCGGCGGTTGTTTGGGCGACTGTTTCAAATTGCAGCACATGCCAATTGTTGTAACCCTCCACGGAAGCGACCGCGCCTTGCGTGTCGCTCAGCGAATGGTTGCTGTTGGTTTTGACGGTAATGCGGTTTGGCGGCTCCGCGTTTTTGCAGGGATACCGCGCAATGAGTGCGTTAAGCTGTTTGAGATATTGCGCCGCGCTGATGCCGTCGCTGTTTGCCGCACTGATGCTCATGGGAAAAACCGCCATGGCGAACAATAACGCGGCAAGCAATACCGAAAGCAATTTACGTACGGTCGATTTCATCGAATCACTCCTTTACAATCAATCGGCACAAATCAATACCAAATCCAGCCAAAGAGGAACACGATAATCAGCAATTGCTGGAACGTGTAGCTTACTTCCACCGTGCGGCTGACGGATGGACCGCCCGGTACGCTTGCGGTCACAACGGTTCTGCCAATGTTGGTTGCAATAAAATCGTTTTGATAGTTGAACATCGGCAACCCGGTCCAATAATCATAGCTGAGCTGCCACACAGAACCCCAACCTAAAATGCTCTCATCCCGGATGGAGATGTCGACTTGGTCGTAGCGAACATCAGGAAAGATATCGCGGAAATAGACAGGATCTTTGTATGTCATTTTGAAAACACTGTCGTCTTCCCGCAAGGATGCCGTCTCCACGGAAACGGCGACTTCCTCAAGCTGACTGCTGAAATTGGACGCGCAAATGTAGTAGGTTTTATCCTTTGTCAACTGCGCCAGCAAGCGGGCATTCAAATTAAGCCAAGCCGATTGGACGATGTCGACCGACGAGCAGTAATAATATGTACCGCAGTCGTCGTTTGTCGCAATCACCTCAAAATTTTCATCAAGAAGCGTAAGATACGGATCGTTCCCCTCATAGTAACTGTTTTGACTGATCGCGTCGACCAAAATGAAGTAATCTTTGGTTACAGTTGGAACGAATTTGAAATAAGAACTGATACTGGTGTTGACATCCGTTTGAACAGGCGCCGCGTCAGCTTGCAAAGCAGGGATGCCCTCTTTTGTAATCAGCAGTGTGATGGGGAACTCCTCGGGCGGTTCGCCCTCAAAATAGAAGTCGACAACCAGAACATATTTGTTGCCAGCCTCAAGTATCGCGTTAAAATTCGCGCGCAGATCGTTGGTTTTGGCGAAAAGATCGCCTGTTTCCGATAAAATATAGGCAAAGGGCGTGTAAGCTTCGGGGTAATTGCTTGCTTTCACTGTGTAGAGCGCGGTCGCGTCGGCTTCAAACGCATAGTAGCGCGGCACACTCACCCAATCGTCGCCGAAACTTGTGTCTAGGCTGGTCTCTTTTTCAGTACCCACGGTGATTTCATCTTTGTCGATATCGTCCGTCAGCATGGATTTTGCCGCCATTGGAACTTCGCAGTAGCCCGACACGAACACATCACCGTACGCGTCGTCCCAGTAGTAAGTTTCGCAGAGAACGGTGATGGTTGCGTCGTCGCTCACTTTTGTGGGAGCTTTGCCTGTGGAGAGGTAGATGCCCGTGAAATTGTCGTCCCAAGGAACATCCACTGTTTCGCCATTGAAGCGGACGGTCAGCACCAAACCGGAAAGGTCAGGTTCTTCTAGCCCCAGCGCGAAATACGGTTTTGCGGGTGCGGTCTTCACACGGACAAGCATTTCGGTCGGTGCGGGGGTCGCCTGCAGTTTCGGGGCTTTTTCCGCGGCGGCAAATCCGGCAGCTGAAAAAGCACTGCCAAGCATGAGCAAAGCCATGCAAAGCGCGATGAGTTTTGTAATGTGTCTCTTCATTGTGTTCCTCCGGTTTCTTTGGTTTTGTAGTTGCCTCTTTTTGGTAAAAGTGAAAAAAATTCCACTTTTGGAAATTGTACCACGTTTTTTTTGGGATGTCAAGTTCCAAACAAAAACATGACAATGAACCGCAAAATTGCAAATGAATTGTAAATCAATCGCGCCGAACACCGAAATGATACAAAAATTTTCGCGAAAACATTGACATTCGCGCCGATTTGCGTTAAACTATGTTTGTTCATATGTCATTCATAGTGGGAGGAGTAAAACATGCTTAAACTGTTTAAACTCAAGGAAAACGGCACGACCGTGCGCACGGAAATCATCGCCGGCTTAACCACATTTTTCGCAATGGCCTATATCATGTTCGTGAATCCGGCCATGTTATCGCAAACGGGATTGAAATCGGGTGCGGTTTTCTTGGCGACGCTCTTCGCGTCCGCAGTCGGCACACTGGTGATGGCGCTTTTCGCCAATGTTCCCTACGCGCAAGCGCCCGGCATGGGGCTTAACGCGTTTTTTACCTACACAGTTGTGTTCGGGTTGGGCTTTTCGCCGGCGGAAGCACTCGCCATGGTCTTTCTTTGCGGTATCATCAATATTCTGATCACGGTTACGAAACTGCGCAAACATATCATAAAGTCGATCCCAAGCAGTTTGCAGCACGCAATCGGCGGCGGCATCGGCATTTTTGTGGCGTATATCGGTCTGAAAAACGCGGGGTTGTTCACGTTCACGGCTGATCCCGGCACATATTCCCAATTGGATTCGGGCACGGTCGTCGCGAATAGCGGCATCGTCCCCGCTCTCGGCACGTTCAACACCACAGGCATTATTTTCGCCGTCGCGTGTATTGTCTTGATGGCGGTTTTGGTTGTCAAAAAAGTGCGCGGCGCGATTTTTGTGAGTATCGTTATTTCAACCGTCGCGGCGGTTTTTTTGAGCTTGATCGACAAAGGCTTGGGCGGCGGTAGCGGGCTTGCTATTGTTGATATCACCAACATTCAGCAGACAAACCTAGGCACGTCGTTTGCCGAACTCGGCGAAACGTTCGGTATTGCGTTCAAAGAGGGCGTTCCGGGTTTGTTCGAAAACGCCGCGCGGATTCCGCTTGTGCTGATGACCATTTTTGCTTTCAGCTTGAGCGACACGTTCGACACCATTGGCACGTTCATTGGCACGGGGCGCAAATCGGGGATTTTTGACGAAAAAGACATGGAAGCTCTCACCGCTTCAAAAGGTTTTCGTTCCAAAATGGATAAGGCACTGTTTGCCGACTCCATCGCAACCTCCGTTGGTGCGGTTTTCGGCACGTCAAACACCACGACTTATGTGGAAAGCGCCGCGGGAATCGGCGCCGGTGGGCGCACGGGTTTGACCTCGCTCGTCACGGGCGTGATGTTCCTTTTGAGTGTGTTCCTTGCGCCTTATATCGGGATTGTTCCTTCGCAGGCGACCGCTCCCGCATTGATCATTGTGGGTGTGATGATGCTGTCCTCCTTTGCGGAAATCAAGTGGAGCGACGTTGAGGAAGCAATCCCCGCGTTTTTCGCGTCAATTTTTATGGCATTCGCTTACAGCATATCCTATGGCATCGCCGCAGGATTTTTGTTCTATTGCATCGTCAAAATTTGCAAAGGCAAGGCAAAAGAAATCCACCCCATTCTTTGGACCGCGACGGGGTTGTTTATCTTGAATTTTGTCGTGCTGGCGATTATGTAACGGGGAGGCCGCATGCAAAACAGACAGTGGCCCGCCGTGTGGACGGTGCGCATCGGCTCGCTCTCAATTGATTTACCATTGGCGGGCGGGGCGGACGGTTTCAAGATTTATGCCTTTGATTCCATGGGGCAAACCTTATGGAACAAAGAAGCGGCGCGCGCGTTTGCGCGTCTTTTGGACAAAACATCGTTCGATATCATCCTCACGGCGGAGTCAAAATCCATTGCGCTTGCTGAGGAACTCGCGACCGCGCTGGAGCATCCGCGCTATGTGGTGCTACGCAAAAGCCAAAAGCTCTATATGACCAATCCCATTGCACTGAAAGTCAAATCCATCACGACCGCGTGCACGCAAACGTTTTATCTGGGAAGCGAACAGCAGGAACTTCTGCGCGGCAAGCGGGTTCTGGTGCTGGACGATGTCGTTTCGACAGGCGGCACGATGGACACGATTTTTGAAATGGCACAAGCGATTGGTTTTACAGTCGCTTGCGTTGCGTGTGTGCTGTCTGAGGACATACGACGCACGGAATACAACGGCGTTCCGCTGGTGACGCTGGATCACATCCCATTGCCCGGATTTCAAGAAAGCATGCCTGAAACATGAAAATCATTGCAAACGCGAAGATCAATTTAACGCTGGAAGTCACAGGCCGTTTGCCCAGTGGCTTCCATTCCATTGCCAGCCTGATGCAATCCGTCAGTCTCGCCGATATCGTTACCGTGGAACAAACGCCGCAAGCGGGGATTGCGATCACATGCAGTCAACCTGATATCCCAACGGATGAGCGCAACATTGTTCACAAGGCAATCCGCGCGTTCGAGGAGGCGTTTGCACCGTTGCCCACAGGAATTGCGGTTCATATTGAGAAGCGTATTCCAAGCGAAGCGGGTTTGGGTGGCGGGAGCGCGGATGCCGCGGCGGTTTTGACCGCCCTACGCGCGATCTTTGAACCCAATTGTGCCGACGCGCAGTTGGGGCGCATCGGTGCGCGCGTTGGCGCGGACGTTCCCTTTTGTTTGCGGGGCGGGTTGTGCATGTGTGAGGGGATCGGCGACATATTGTCGCCTTTACCTCCCATGCCCGCGTGTTATCCTCTTGTGATTGCAAAGCCGCCGTGTGGTATTTCCACAAAAGAGGCATACCAAGCCATTGATACCCTGCCGCCGCGTTCGCTTCCGCGCACAAGCCAACTCGGGACGCTGATTACATCACAAGAATGGGAAAAACTGTTTGCGCGGTGCGCCAATGTTTTTGAGCTTGCCGCACCGTTTCCCATTTTCGATTCACTGCGTGCCGCAATGCGGGCACACGGCGCGATGCTTGCGCAAATGAGCGGATCGGGTTCGGCAATTTTCGGTATTTTTAAAGATGAAAACGCCGCCGCACTGTGCGCGGACACTTTGCGCGAAATGGTTGACGCCGTTTTTTTGTGCAGGGCAATCCAAAAAACTTCACAACCTGCCTAGACGCGCGGAGCGGGGGAAGTCTTTTTGTTACTTTTTCTTCAGAAAAAGCGGAAGCGTCCCTTGCAATTTAGCGCGAAACATAGTATAATGCAGATGTTGATTTGAAAAATGAATTTAAAAAATGAAAGAGAGAACACTATGCCACTTGTAACCACAACCAAGCTTTTCAAGGATGCCTATGCGGGCGGCTACGCCATCGGCGCGTTCAATGTCAACAACATGGAGATCATCCAAGGCATTGTGCAGGCAGGGCAAAAATTTGCCTCGCCGTTGATTTTGCAGGTATCAAAAGGCGCGCGCGCCTATGCCAACCACACCTACTTAGTCAAATTGGTGGAGGCCGCCGTGATCGAAACAGGCTTGCCGATTGCCCTGCACTTGGATCACGGTCCGGATTTCGCAACCTGCAAAAGCTGCATCGACGGCGGTTTTACTTCCGTTATGATCGACGGTTCGCACCTCCCCTACGAAGAAAACGTCGCCGAAACCCGCCGCGTTGTGGAATACGCCCACGCACATGGCGTTGTGGTGGAAGGCGAACTCGGGCAACTCGCCGGCGTGGAAGACGATGTGAACGTTTCGGCGGAAAACGCTTCCTATACGCAACCGGAGCAGGTCGAAGATTTTGTGACCCGCACGGGCGTCGATTCGCTTGCGATTGCCATTGGCACAAGTCACGGCGCGTTCAAATTTAAGCCGGGTCAAAAGCCACAGCTGCGCTTTGATATTTTGAAAGAAGTCGGCAAGCGTTTGCCTGAGTTCCCCATCGTGTTGCACGGTGCGAGTTCTGTTGTGCCGGAGTTCGTTGCGCAAATCAACCAATACGGCGGCGCGATGGACGACGCAATCGGTATCCCTGAAGATATGCTCCGCGAAGCCGCGCGCCTTGCGGTTTGTAAAATCAACATCGACAGCGACCTGCGTTTGGCAATGACTGCCGCAATCCGCAAATACATGGCTGAAAATCCAAGCCATTTTGACCCGAGGCAATATCTCGCGCCTGCCCGCGCGGCGATTCAAGCGATGGTGGAACACAAGATTGCCAATGTGTTGGGTTGTGCGCATACGATTCACGACTAAATTTTTGGGGGCGGACAATGGCTGATTTTCGGCAATCGACGTTCATGTATTTGCTGGGCGGTGCGGTCGTCGCGTTTGTGATTGCGCAGGCTTTGTTTTTCATGCGCAAGGCATATAAACACGGCGTCGCCATCGGCATGAGCAAAGACACGTTGCGGCGCGCGATTGGTTCCAGCGCGTTGTTCACCATTGCGCCCTCGCTGGCAATTGCGGCGACGGTGCTGGCACTTTCAAAGTCGCTCGGTATCGTGATGCCGTGGATTCGTTTGAGCGTGATCGGCAACATCACCTACGAAACCACTGCGGCGCAAGCGGCGGCGGATGGCGTGGGGCTTGCGGGCGGATTGTCACAGGCTGTCACCGATCCGTCGGCGTTTTCGGCAATCGCTTGGGTGATGACCATCGGGAGCGTCTTCCCGTTGATTTTGTTACCCTTGTTTTTGAAAAAAATCCAAAAAAAGATTGGTTCGACCGCCACAAAAAATCAAGTGTGGACGGATGTGATGAGTTCCGCCGCGTTCATTGGTTTGATTGCGGCGTTTTTGGCGCGTTCCATCGCGGGGCAGGGCGGCGCGGAGATTCGCGGCGATGGCGCGGGCGTGCTGTCTGTCATCACGTTGGTGGCGGCGGTGGGCAGTTTGCTGTTGCTGGAGTGGCTGGTGAAGCGGTTTAAGCTCAAATGGCTTCAGCCGTTCACAATGCCTGTCAGCATGTTTTTTGCCATGGGTATGGCAGTGCTTTTTGCGCGAGAGATTTTGCCGGAAGATATTGCTTTTTTGGAATGGCGCGGTTAACGACGAAGCAAAGACGCCAAAGATGTCGTCTGCGGAAAGAAGGGCATACGCATGCAAACACAGTTAAAATCCATCATTCGCGACACGCGCACACAAATTTACCGCACGACTTCCATTCTTTTTCTTGTGCAATTGTTCGGCGCGTTGGGTGCGGGATTCTTTTTTGTTGTGCAAAACATTCTCGGCACACAACATATGCTCGGCGCGATTGAACCGATCAATGAGCGGATTTTGTGGTTTATCCTGTTTTGGGGCACGGATTTTTTCATGATCGCCTTGTGCGCCGTGCTGTGTTATTTGATTGCGGGTTTGCCGGGGCTCGCGCCCGGGCTTGCGCTATCGGTGTATTTTGCCCACTTTTCAGGCTCGGCGATTGAAGGTCCGAACACCTATTTTTCGTTTTTTGCCACACCGCTGAACAACGGCGGCGGTGTCAATATTGGCTACATGGGCTATTTTGTGATGGCGTTATTTTGTGCGCTGCTCATCAAATTGCTCTATGCGGGCTGGGATGGTCTCAAGCAAAAAATCGCCGCCGGGCTTAACAATCTCCTTGAAAAACTGCGCGGCAAAACCGAAAAAATCCCCGGCGATCTTACAGGGATGCAGTTGATTGAAGCCGTCGATTTGATTGTGTTGGTGTTGATCATCCCCGTTGCAAGCGCGGCGCTCACATTTGTTTTGGTGCGTTACGGGATTCAAAAGCCGTTTGCCGCGCTGGCGGAAGCAATCACGGAACCGCTCACGCGGCTTTCGTCGCAGAGCATGATTTTAACGGGCGTCCTATTCGGGCTGATGATCGGTTTTGATATCATCGGACCGATCTCCATGGCGGCGTTTGCGGTGTCGGCGGCGGCGTTTTTTGCGGGCGACGCGCAATTGCTCACCATTTACGGCGCGTGTTTTGTCACGATTGGCTGGTCGCCGCTGTTTTTTGTTCTGCTTGCCAAAATCAAAAAGAAAGTTGACACCTGCGCCGACGACATGAGTATTGCCAGCAGCGGACCGATTAACGCGTTTTTTGAAAACATCAAGCTGACCGTCAACTTTTCAATGTCATATGCCATGCGCAGTCCGTTTGCCGTTATTCCCGGTTTGATGGCGGGGAGCGCGGTCACTGGGTTGCTGACGGCTTTGACGGGAATTGTGAACGATAGTTATCTCAGCACCGATACGCCGCCGAAATACGGCATGGGCAAAAGCATGACCGAACTCCTCCAACGCGGTGAGGTCTATCTTTCGTTCACATTGCCGTTGCGTTCGGGGGATTGGCTTCGTTGCCGCATACCGTTGTTTTTGATTATTCTTGCGGGTGCCGCGGTTGGCGGGTTGGTGATCTATTCCCTCCGCTGTGCGCAAACCGAAAAACAGAAAAAGCGCGGCACATACGTTGCGCCGGCGGGCGACATCGTGCTTGAAATGCGTCAGTTGGCGAAAAGCCGCTTCGCCCGATCGTTAACGGATTAAGAAGAATCTCACGGGTTAAAAATAACAGTGCGAAGCGGGTGCTCGCCGCAGGCGTTTTTCTTCAGAAAAAGAAGGACGTTGTGTTTAGAAAAATAAAAATCTCTATGAATAGGAGGCAGGGCATGATTCTGCAAGTTGACAATCTCACCAAGCGATTCGGCGAAAAAACGGCGGTGGATCATTTGTCGTTCACCATGGATCGTCCCGGCGTGTTTGGGTTGATCGGCACGAACGGCGCAGGCAAAACCACGGCAATCCGCATGATGCTGCAAATGATCCCCGCAAACGAGGGAACGGCGACATGGGGCGGCGCGCCGATCACGCGCCAAACCTTGCGTTTTGGTTATATGCCTGAGGAACGCGGCATTTATCTCAAAACAAAAGTGCTGGAACAGCTTGTCTATTTCGGACAGTTGCGCGGGCTCAAAAAAGCACAAGCCTTGCAAGCGGCAAAAGACTACATGAAAAGGCTTGGGATGTCGGAATACGAAAACACGATTGCCGAAAAGCTCTCGAAAGGCAATCAGCAAAAAATCCAGTTGATTGCAACCCTCTTGCATGATCCGCAGTTGGTGATTTTGGATGAACCGTTCAGCGGGTTGGATCCCATCAACGCGCAGATGCTACGCGAATTGATTTTGGAACTGGAGGATCAAGGCAAGTTCATCATTATGAGTTCGCACCAAATGGCGACGGTGGAGGAATATTGCAAAAGTTTGGTCATGCTCCACCACGGCAAAACCATTTTGCAGGGAGATTTGCACAAAATCAAAGACGGCTACGGTTACACATCGCTGCGCATCGCCGGGCCTGAAAGCGCAATTGCCATGGCAGAGCGGTTCGGCTTGCAATACCGCGAAAAAACGCCGTCCGCCAGCGTTTTCACACTGCCCGAAAACGGCGCGGCACAGGCGGAGGCTTATCTTCGCGCAATCTTGGCGCAAGATATGATGCCGACAACATTTGTGATGGAACAACCGACTTTGCACGAGATTTTCATCGAAAAAGTCGGCGCGCAGGAGGGGAGGGCAGCACAATGAAACAATCCAATCAAATCGCTGTCGTCGCACGGTATACTTTTATGGATGCCGTGCGCAAAAAAGCGTTTTGGGTGACGAACATCATCGTTGTCGCGCTTATCATCGGTCTGGCTCTGTTTACGCCCATGATTGGCGAGGACGAAAGCGATATGTATATTTCAGGCGATGCCGCTGCGGAAATTGAAATCGGCGGCGGTTACAGCTCAGAAATTTATTTGATCGACGAAAGCGGCGGACTCCTTGGCGACGCAAAAAACTATTTGGAAGAATACGGTATGTTTGAGGTCACAGTCTACGATGCAACACAATTGGAGATCTGCAAGCAACTGCTCGAAGAAAACGGCGGCGCCGCCGTGGTGCGTATCAGCGGCGACGACGGCTTGCCGCTTGTGGAAATCATCACACAAGACGACGCGTGGATCGACACATTTCAAATTGAAGAAGCCTTCAACGCGCTGAACCGCACACTCCAAATGAAAGCGCGGGGTTTAACGGATCAAGAAGCAAACGATATTTTGTCAAGCGCACTGACGTTCAGCTATGAAATCATCGGTGAAGCGGAGAGCGGCTCCAACATGCTGATTGGCAGCGTTCTGATGATCCTGATGTTCTTTGCGATTTATTATTACGGCTACGCCGTCGCCATCAGCGTTGCGACCGAAAAATCCACGCGCGTGATGGAAACACTGATTGTTTCGGCGAAACCGTCGCATATCCTGCTGGGCAAGTGCATTGCCATGGGAACGCTCGGAATTGTGCAAATGACGGGATTGATCGCGATTGGCGGCATCGCGCTGTCGTTTTTTGCGCCCGAGAGTACGTTCGAAATTCTGGCGATAGAGCCAATTCCAATCACAAAAATTCTGTTGATTTTACTCTATTTTGCATTGGGTTACGCGTTATTTGTGTTGATCAATTCCGTTTGCGGTGCGACGGTGAGCAAAACGGAGGATCTCAATTCCGCAATGATGCCCGCAACGATGCTCACGTTGGCTTCTTTTTACGGCGGCTATTTTGCGAACCTCATGCCTGCAGCGGTTGGAGTCGGGACAGGCGCGAACATCACCACGTATATTCCGTTCACCGCGCCGTTTTCCGTGCCGTTTTTGCTCTTGACGAGTGACGTGCCGTCGTCGACCATTGCCGTTTCGCTGGTGTTGCTGGCGGCGACGACAGTGTTGATTGCCTTTATTTCCACCCGTATTTATTCCGCATCCGTGCTTCACTACGGTGCGCGGCTGAAATTGAGCGCGGTGATTCGGATGCTCAGAGACAAGAATATTTAGAACCCGTTGGCTTTGATTCTTCTATGGATGCGCTGATATTGGTGTCAACAGGATCTAGTTCAAAAAAAGGGGTTGCCGCTTTGTTTGCGCGTATCAATAGCACGGGTTGCTACGGTATGGAAGGGTTTTGCGTCGAGGTTGAGTGCGATTTGTCCAACGGACTGCCGCGCTTTGATGTGGTCGGTTTGCCCGATGCCGCTGTGAGCGAATCCCGCGATCGCGTTCGTTCCGCAATCAAAAACGGCGGATTTGATTTTCCCGTTAGCCGCATCACGGTCAATTTAGCCCCCGCCGACCGCCGCAAGGAAGGTCCGATTTATGATCTACCGATCTTGGTTGCGCTGCTCATTGCCAGCGGTCAGTTGCGCGGCGAGTTGGACGACTGCGCGTTTTTTGGCGAACTTTCACTGGATGGCGACGTGCGCCGCGTCAATGGCGCGCTACCCATGGTGATACAGGCGCGGGAGGCAGGTCGGCGGCACATATTCGTGCCCGATGGCAACGCCGCCGAAAGCGCGGTTGTTGAGGGGATTGCCGTTTATCCCGTGGCAAATATCCGCCAAATGATCGCGCATCTGCGCGGCTCCGCAAAAATCGTGCCCGCCGTGCCGAGCGAAGCGAGTGTTTCCTACGAAAACATGCTTTTGGATTTTGGCGAAGTCAAGGGTCAGCAGGAGGCGCGCCACGCGCTGGAAGTCGCCGCGGCAGGCAATCACAACGTTCTCATGATCGGTTCGCCGGGTTCGGGCAAAAGCATGCTTGCGCGGCGTCTGCCCTCTATTTTGCCCGATATGACACCCGAAGAAAGTTTGGACACCACAAAATTATATTCGATCGCGGGTGCGTTGCCCGCCAATATATCGCTCATCCGCGCGCGTCCGTTCCGTTCGCCGCATCACACTGTTTCGGCGGCGGGGTTAACAGGGGGCGGTAGCATTCCGCGCCCGGGCGAGCTGAGCTTGGCGCACAACGGTGTCCTCTTTTTGGATGAACTGCCTGAATTCAATCGTGTTGCGCTGGAGGTTCTACGCCAGCCGATGGAAGACGGTGTCGTCACCATTTCACGCGCGGCCGGCACGGTCAGTTATCCCTGCACGGTAATGCTCGTGTGCGCCATGAATCCCTGCCAATGCGGCTATTTCGGGCATCCCACGCGCCGGTGTACCTGTGCGCAGGGCGCGGCATCGCGCTATTTGTCGCGTGTCTCAGGTCCGTTGCTGGATCGGCTTGATATTCATATCGAAGTGCCTCCCGTGGATTATCAGCACCTGTCGTCCGCCGAAAAGAGCGAATCGTCGGCGCAAATCCGTGCCCGCGTCAACGCTGCCCGCAAGCGTCAGGAGCAACGCTTCGCGGATGAACCAATTCACGCGAACGGGCAAATGTCCGCGTCCGCGACGCGCAAATATTGTTGGTTGAACGATTCATGCCAAAGCATGCTGGAACGTGCTTTTGCAACCCTGGGACTTTCCGCGCGGGCATACGACAAAATACTGCGTGTCGCCCGCACGATCGCCGATTTAGAGGACTCCCGGCAGATCGAGCTTCCCCACTTGGCGGAGGCAATCCAATTCCGCAGTTTGGATCGGAAGTTTTGGGGAGAATAACGCGGCGGGGTTTGCATGTTTTTTGTGCGGGTATTTTACAGAAAAACAAATCGGATTGAATGGGGCTTGACATTCCAGCAAAATAAGGTTATACTATCTGTGCTGTCCTCATAGTAATGAGTGAAACTGTGTCTCTTTTGAAACAAACAAGCGCACTGTGCGCTTGTGATGTATAGATTTATTCGCAGTCAAATCAAAAACAAAAACAAAAATATCGTATGAAATGCCTGCGGGTCGTTTTTTTCAGAAAACGCCGCGCGGGTGAAGAAGGAGTATTTACCGCATGCCACAACAAGAAAAAAAGCCGACAATCCTCGATGCCTTGCCGCGGGGTACATCTGGTGCGCCCCCAAAGATCGCACAGTACAACCGAGCGGCCGAAAAGCAAAAAACGCGCACGTCTGTGATCCGCGAGCAAGCGGCCAATCAGCAGGATAAAACCGCGGCGCAGCGTGTGCCGCGAGGCAATCCGCCAACCGTTCCGGCAGCTGCGCAAACGGAGCAGAACGCGCGGCAAAAGCCATCCGCACCGCGCGGGAAGCAATCAAAAACCGCGCGCGCCGACCCCTTGCGCATCGCTTTTTTGGGCGGGCTCAACGAAGTGGGCAAAAACATCACCGTTTATGAATACCAAGGAGATCGCATGCTCGTGGACTGCGGTCTGGCCTTTCCCGACCAAGACATGCCCGGCATCGATTTGGTCATTCCCGATTTTACCTACTTAGAAAATCACTACGAAAGCATCAAGGGTATTGTGATTACGCACGGACATGAGGATCACATCGGCGCGTTGCCCTATTTGCTCAAGCGTATGAATATCCCGATTTATTCATCAAAGCTCACGCTGGGTCTGATTCGCGGCAAGCTCAAAGAACACAAGCTTTTGGAACGCGCAAAATTGATTGAAATCAAGCCGGGCGACGTTATCACTTTGGGCGGGTTTACGGTGGAAGCGATCCACGTCAACCACTCCATCCCTGACGCGCTTGCGCTTGCCATCACATGCGGCGCGGGCACAGTGATTCAAACAGGGGATTTTAAGATTGACACCACGCCCATCGACGGCGATATGATTGACATAGCCCGTCTTGCGCACTTCGGAAAAAAAGGTGTGCTGGCTTTGCTCTCGGATTCCACCAACGCCGAACGCCCCGGTTACACCATGAGCGAGAGCAAAGTGGGCGAATCGTTTGAAATGCTCTTCCGCCGCGCGGCCGACAGGCGCGTTTTGGTTGCGACTTTTTCGTCGAACGTCCACAGGGTGCAGCAAATCATCGACGTTGCGCACTCGCTTGGGCGTAAAGTCGCCTTGATTGGTAGGTCGCTCGAAAACGTCGTCTCTATCGGTACGGAACTGGGCTATTTGCATGTGCCCGAAGGTTTGATTATTCCCATCGACATGCTCAACCGCTATACGCACGAACAAGTGGTGATCATCACCACGGGCAGCCAGGGCGAGCCAATGTCGGCATTGACGCGCATGGCGTTTTCGGATCACCGCAAAGTCGAAATCGGTCCGAAAGATTGCGTCATTATTTCCGCGACACCGATTCCCGGCAACGAAAAACTGGTTGGGCGCGTGATCAACGAGTTGCTCAAACTCGGTGCGCAGGTCGTTTATGAGAAGATGTATGACGTTCACGTGTCGGGACACGCATGCCAGGAGGAACTCAAAATCATGCTCGGCATCACAAAACCCAAGTATTTCATTCCCGTCCACGGCGAGCAGAAGCATCTGACAAAACACGCGCAGCTTGCGCTTTCCATGGGTGTGAAAGCGAATAATATCATCATCGCCGAAAACGGCGTACAACTGGAATTGACCAAAAGCGAGATCAAAGAGGGCGATCCCGTGCAGGCGGGACCGATTTTTGTGGACGGTTACGGCGTGGGCGACGTTGGATCCGCCGTATTGCGCGACCGCAAGCATCTGGCGCAGGACGGCATTATCATCATTGCCGCGACCGTGAGCAAAGACTCCAACATGGTGCTTTCGCCGCCCGAGATCACCTCGCGCGGATTTGTATACATGAAAGACGCCGAACTGCTGATGGCGGACGCGCGCGACGTGGTGATACGTTCCATAGAAGAGAATAACACGCGTGGCCGTCGCGACTGGAACGCCATGCGCGGTCGTGTGCGCGAAGATGTGGCCAAACTGATGTATGACCGCACAAAGCGCAGCCCCATCATCGTGCCAATTTTGATTGAAGCATAGCCTTGCGGTAGCTTTTTGGGAGGAGGGTTGGGCAATGAGGGCAGCGAGCCTGTTTTGCGGTGCGGGCGGCTTGGATATGGGCTTTGAGCAAGCGGGCTTTTCGTGCGTTTGGGCAAACGATATTGATGCAGACGCCTGTGCGACCCACCGCCTTTGGAGCAAAGCAAATGTGATTTGCGGCGATATTACGCGAATACAGTCCGCCGACATACCTGACGCCGATATCATTCTCGGCGGATTTCCCTGCCAAGGATTCAGTTTGTCGGGTCCGCGCAAAATTGATGATAAGCGCAATCGGCTTTATCGTGAGTATGTGCGGATCGTCCGCGACAAACGGCCGATGGCGTTCGTGGGCGAAAATGTCAAGGGATTATTGACGATGGCGGGCGGCGCGATTTTTGAAGCGATTCTTGCGGCATTTGCCGATTGTGGCTATACCGTTTTTCATCAGCCCGTGAACGCCAAAAACTACGGTGTTCCGCAAGACCGCGAACGTGTGATGATAGTGGGATTCCGCAAAGATTTGCACATACGGGATTTTGTGATGCCGACATATGCGGCAAGAGAAAAAACGCTTGCCGATGTTTTAACCGATATGCCGGCTCCCCTGCCTGAGGAAATTTGCGACGCGCCCTATTCGTCGCGCTACATGTCGCGCAACCGCAAGCGCGGTTGGTTGGAGGTATCATATACAATTCCCGCTATGGCAAAGCAAGTCGCGCTACATCCGAGTTCCCCCGATATGGTCAAGCTCGGCAAGGATTTGTGGCAGTTCGGCGACGGTATTACGCGGCGGTTGAGTTACCGTGAATGCGCGGCAATCCAAACGTTCCCAACCGATATGACCTTCATCGGCGGATTGACAAGCCAATACAAACAAATCGGCAACGCCGTACCCGTCGAATTGGCGCGGTACGCCGCACAGGCGGTGCGAACGGCATTGGAGGGTGTGCGATGAGCGGCATCCAATCGCAAAACGGCAAGGCGTTTGAATACGCTTGTCTGTCGGCACTCGCGCAAATGGCAACAAATGCGCAAGCGGTACATATTGCCGAGAACGCGCCCTATTTTACAGCGCAGAACGCTTTCTTTTCTTCGGACGACGCGGTGCAAGCGCAAATGCACAGCGCGGCTGTTGCGGCGGGAAAAGCACTCATGCGGCTTGAACCGCAGTTGACCTATGTGGACACAAGCGATTCTATTTTTCTTTCGTTGCAAACAGATGCGATGGGGATATCGGGCGATGTGAGGGATGTGCTGTGCGTCCGCAAGCAAAGTGGATGGCAAATCGGTTTGTCTTGCAAGCACAATCATCACGCTGTGAAACATAGCAGACTTTCGGCTTCGATTGATTTTGGCGCAAAATGGTTTTCCGTTCCGTGTTCCAACGCGTATTTTGATGCTGTCAGACCATTGTTTCTTGCGCTGGAAGACATACGGAAAACATCAATCCCCGCACCTTTGTGGGGGAATGTTTTCCAAAAAGAGGAAACATATTATCTGCCTGTTTTGCACGCTTTTATGGATGAACTCGTGCGTCTGGATGTTGCGTATCCAAAAACCATTCCAACGGGTTTGATTCGTTATTTGATTGGTGCGAACGACTTTTATAAAATCATCGCCGACAACGTCCGGCGCATCACGCGTGTGGAAGCGATCAATTTAGAGGGCAAGCTCAATCAACCATCACCGGCAAGATCTGCGATCGTCAATACGCCGCGTCTCAAATACCCAACGCGTTTTTTTCACGTCGGTATGCGCCCAGATTCAACCACAACCGCCGAAGTTGTTTGCGATGAGGGTTGGGCACTGTCTTTTCGCATTCACAGCGCAAGTTCCCGCGTGGAAGCTTCGCTCAAATTTGATATCAATTTAATTTCTCTGCCAAAGACCATATACGCGCAGGTTGAACCTTGGTAAAATCCAAAAAGTGAGGTAACGAAATGCAAGTAGTTCTGATTGAAGACGTGAAATCCCTTGGCAAAAAGGGCGAACTGGTTACCGTTTCGGATGGTTACGCCCGCAACTTCCTGTTCCCGCGGAAATTGGCGAAAGAAGCCAGCGCACAGGCACTGACGGAAATCAAAAACCGCGCCGATTCCGCAAAACACAAAGAGGCGGTCGAAATTGCCGCCGCCAGCGCCGCCGCCGAAGCCCTGCAAGGCAAAACCGTTAAAATTATCGCCAAGGCGGGCAGCCAAGGGCGGCTTTTCGGTTCCGTGACGGGCAAAGAGGTGGCCGAACAGCTCCGCCAAACGCTCAGTGTTGAAATCGACCGCCGCAAAATCACCATGGACGACATCAAAACATACGGCACGTTCCCCATCGAAATCAAACTTGGTCACGGCATCAGCGCAAGTTTTTACGCGCTTGTGACTGGAGAGTAAAAATATGCCCGATTTTACATTCCGCACCGAAACAGCCGAAATGCCGTTCAGCATGGAGGCGGAACAAGCTGTGCTGGGCAGCGTTTTGATTGATCCCGGTTGCATGTCCGTCGCGCAAACGCAGCTGCGCCCTGAATCGTTCTATTTGCCGCAGCACCAATCCATTTTCGGTGTGATGGTTGAAATTGATGCCGTCGGCGGCAAAATCGACCCGCTCCTCGTGTTGGACAAACTCAAACGCGACGCTGTCTATGACGACGCGGGCGGGCGGCAGTATTTGTTCCAGTTGGCGCAGGCTGTGCCATCCACGGCGAACGTGGAGGGCTACGCCAAAATCGTGCGCGAAAAATATTATCTGCGCACGCTCATCACGGCGTCGCAGGCTATCATTCGGGATGCGGTCGGGCAAGAGGAATCGGCGGATTTGATTTTGGACGCCGCCGAACAGCGCATTTATGATATCCGCCAAGGGCGTTTGCAGATGAGTGCGTCAAAATTGCACGATATTATCGTCAATGAAGTCTATGACACGCTTGCAAAACGCGCTTCGCCCGAAAAAGATTTATACAAAGGCTTCTCAACGGGCTTTTTTGAATTGGACGACTGTCTCACGGGGATCAACCGTTCCGATTTGATTTTGATCGGCGCGCGCCCCGCCATGGGAAAAACCAGCGTCGCCCTGCGTCTTGCGCGCAACATCAGTGTGCTTTCCAACAAGAAAGTCCTCTTCTTCACGCTCGAAATGACCAAAGAACAAGTGGCGCAGCGCGTGCTCAGCATGGAGGCCCTCGTGCCCGGACATAAAATGCGCACGGCGGATTTTACGGAGGATGAATGGGGGAGTTTAGGGCTTGCCACGGGTGCGCTCAGTCAGTGCGAACTCTGGTTTGACGATTCATCCAGCATCACAGTTCCCGAAATCAAGGCGCGCACGCGGCGGCTCAAGGGTGTCGATTGCGTCGTGATTGATTATTTGGGTTTGATTCAATCAGGACAAAAAACCGAAAACCGTGTGCAGGAAGTCAGTCAGATGACGCGTTTGCTCAAAACGATGGCAAAAGATTTGAATATACCTGTTATTTGCTGCGCTCAGTTGTCGCGCGGCACGGAAGGCAGGGGCAAATCGCACCGCCCGCAGTTGTCGGATCTGCGTGAATCAGGTTCAATCGAACAGGATGCCGACATTGTGCTGTTGCTCTACCGCGAATCCTACTACCAAACCGCCGACGACGGGGGGACGCAGGAAGTCCAGCAATCCAACAACATGGAAATTATCGTCGCCAAAAACCGGCATGGATACACAAAAACAGTGGAGTTCATGTGGGACGGCGAACACACGCTCATATTGCCCAAGGAGTCTTCCTATGCCTGAGTCCCTTGCGTCCGTTGCGGCGCAAACATGCGAACGTTACGCGATGCTCCCGCCGAACTGCACCGTGATTGCGGGGTTTTCAGGCGGTGCGGATTCCACGGCGTTGCTCCATTGGCTTTGCTTGATGCGCGAACAAATGCGTTTGCGTATCATTGCCGTACACGTCAACCATCAGTTGCGCGGCGAAGCGTCCGATGCCGACGAGGCGTTCTGCAAATCTGTTTGCGCGGATTGGAACATCGATTTTTTTGCGAAGAGGGTCGATCTCCCCAAAACGGGCACGGAAGAGGCGGGACGAAACGCCCGCTATGCCGCGTTTGCCGCGGTTGCGCACAATTTGTCCGCCGGCACAAACCATCGCGTCGCGCTGGCGCATACGCTGTCCGATCGCACGGAAACACTCTTGTTCCAACTCGGGCGCGGCAGCGCTTTGCGGGGGATGTGTTCCATTCCGCCCGTGCGCGGCGATATCGTTCGTCCGCTCATCAATTGCACAAGGGAGCAGGTGGAAGCCTATTGCGCACTGCGCCAATTGCCCTACCGCACGGACGCAAGCAACGCGTCGGCGGATTATACCCGCAACGCCTTGCGGCTTGGTGTCGTGCCGCAACTGAAAGCGATCCTGCCCCGTTTTGAAGAATCGGTGCGCAAGACTTTCCACGCGTTGGAAGCGGATGAACAATGCCTTGCGGCGCTTGCGGCGGATTGCGAACAAAGCGCGCGATTGCGCGAGGGCGGTTGGGATATCCGTCGTCTTTTGCGTGCGCATGAAGCGGTGCGCGTGCGTGTGCTGCGCGGCATAGTTGAAGAACACGGTGTGCGTGTGGACGCGCGAAAAATTGAAGTTCTCGGCAAGATGCTGCAAACGGGTGGCGAGATTGCCGTTTCGCGCGATCGGTCGATTAAAATGAACGGCGGCGTGATGACAATCGCCGAAAAAAAAGCGGTCATGGCGCATTGGTGTACGCCAATCATTTGGGCGGCAGGACAAAAAGAGTATGTGAATCATGTCATTCATCTAAATATCATAGAAAATTTACACAATATCACAAAAGAGCACTTGCCGAAATGCTTGGATTATGATACAATAATTGGTGATATTTTCGTTTCAAACCGCCGAAAGGGCGACGCGATGCATTTATGCAAGGGCGCGGGTACAAAAGAGTTCAAAAAACTGTGCCACGAGCATGCCATCCCGCCCGAAAGCCGCAACAGTCTCGTCATTCTGCGCGACAATTTGGGGCTTGTGTGGGTGCAGGGGATGGGTTGCGCCGATCGGTGCAAAATCACGGAACGAACAAAAAATATCCTGCAAATCAACGTGACGCGGACATGATATCACACATTATGAAAGCAAACAAGGAGGACGATGCATGGACGTCTTACTCAGCGAAGAACAAATTCAAACGCGCGTGAGGGAGCTTGCCAAGCAAATCAGCGAGGATTTCAGCGGCAAGCCGCTCATGGCTGTTTGCGTCCTCAAGGGCGCGTACGCGTTTTTTTCCGACTTGGTGCGCGCGCTCAGCATTCCTGCGCAGATTGAGTTTGTGCGCGTGGCAAGTTATCAGGGCACACAGAGCGGCGCGTTCACCGTGCTCCACGACATACCCGTGTCGCTGGAAGGTTTTCATGTTTTGCTAATCGACGACATTTTGGATTCAGGCAAAACCATGAAGAAGCTCCTCAAACACATGGGCGCGAAAAACCCGCTCAGCCTCTCACTTTGCACCTTGCTGGAAAAGCCCGGACAGTTGGAAGCGCCCGTGACGCTGGAATATTGCGGTTTTCAAATTCCCAACGAATTTGTTGTGGGCTACGGGTTGGATTGCGATCAGCAACACCGCACGTTGCCTTACATTGCCCGCTACCAAGCCGACTAATTAAACCCCGCGGGGGTACACTAGCTTCATTCTTCATTAGAAAAAAGGTGGTAGTTTCTTGAAAGCAAAAAGTTTTTTGTCCGTCGTCGGTTCCATAGCCGCCGTCGTCTTGATTATCGTTCTTGGGCTGAACTACGTGAAGTCCGCCAAAAAGGAAGTGCCGCTTTATTCGGCCGTGATTGAACAGTTCGAAAGCGGTAAAGTCGCCATGTTCAAACTCGACCTGAACGGTCAGGACTTGGAATATTGGGTTTGGGATCAAATGGAAACAACGGCGGACGGCAAAGTGAAGCCGAAAGAAAAAGCGGAATCCGTCAAATATAGAGTGCCGAACGTCAACTTGTTTTGGGATCAGATCAGACCTATCTTCGAAGCTTACAACGCATCCTATCCCGACGCAAAAATACAATATGACTTGATTGAAGATTCAACGGGTTCTTGGCTGTTGGAAATTCTGCCCACGTTGCTCATGGGCGCGATTGTTGCGGGCTTCGCGATTTATATGATGCGCCGCATGACGCAGACAATGACCAGCGAAAACAACAAGAGCATGAGTTTCAGCAAAGCGCGTTTGCGCCAAAACGACAAAGACAAGAGCAAAACCACTTTTGACGACGTTGCGGGCGCGGACGAAGAAAAAGAAGAACTGCGCGAGATTGTGGAATTTTTGCGCGATCCCCAGCATTTCAGCGAACTCGGTGCGCGGATTCCAAAGGGCGTGTTGCTTGTCGGACCTCCCGGCACGGGCAAAACATTGCTGGCGCGCGCGGTTGCGGGCGAAGCGGATGTGCCTTTCTTTGCCATTTCGGGTTCTGATTTTGTGGAACTCTATGTCGGTGTCGGCGCGTCCCGTGTGCGCGACATGTTCACACAGGCGAAAAAACACGCGCCGTCCATCGTGTTTATCGATGAGATTGATGCTGTCGGGCGTCAGCGCGGCGCAGGCATGGGCGGCGGACACGACGAACGCGAACAAACGCTCAACCAACTTTTGGTGGAGATGGACGGCTTTGGACCAAACGAGGGTGTGATCATCATCGCCGCCACAAACCGCCCCGATATTTTAGACCCCGCTTTGCTCCGCCCGGGTCGTTTTGACCGCCAAGTGACCGTGATGCAACCGGATGTGCGCGGGCGCGAAGCCATTTTGCGCGTTCACGCGCGGAACAAACCCCTTGCGCCCGATGTCGATTTAAAAATCATCGCGCAGACCACAGTCGGCTTTACGGGTGCGGATTTGGAAAATCTTTTGAACGAAGCCGCCCTGCTTGCGGCGCGTACGCAAAAAAAAGCAATCACGCACACCGAGATTGAAGCCGCGATGCTCAAAGTTGTTGTGGGTACGGAGAAAAAATCGCACAAGAAGACCGAAAAAGATCTGCGCCTGACGGCATATCACGAAGCCGGTCACGCTGTGGCGGCGTATTATTTGGAGTCGCAAGATCCCGTACACCAAATCTCGGTGATTTCCCGCGGGATGGCTGCGGGATTCACCATGCATCTGCCCACGGAAGATCACGAAAGTATTTCAAAAACCGATATGGAAGAAGATATCGTCACGCTGTTGGGCGGGCGCGTCGCCGAAGCGCTGGTGTTGCACGATATTTCCACGGGCGCATCCAACGACATTGAGCGCGCCACAAAATTGGCGCACGACATGGTTGTGCGCTATGGCATGAGCGCGGAACTCGGACCCATTTCATATGCTTCCGACCACGGCGAGGTGTTTTTGGGGCGCGACTACACGCAAACGCGCAGTTATTCCGAATATATGGCGGAGCACATTGATATCGCCGTCAAAAAGATTATCGACACCGCCTATACCCGCACCGAAGATATTTTGAACGCGCATATGGATCAGCTCACGATCGTCGCCGAAGCCCTCAGGGAACGCGAGACGCTCTCGGGCGAGGCGTTCCGCCAATTGATGGCGGCTTCGGACGGAGAAGATGAGCCTGAAGAAAATCAAAAGAACGAAAGCTGAGGTTATGATGAAAACCCAAAAATTCCTTCTTGCGCTGCTTGCCGTTTTAATCATTGCCGCCGGCGTATTCATGCTCGGTGTGCAGTTCTTTGACTGGAAGTGGTTTTGGTTCAAAGGCTGGTGGACGATTTTTATCGTCGGCGCGGGCGTGGCGTTGATCGTCAAGCGCGGGCCGCGTTTTGGCGGATTGTTTTTCGTGTTTTTGGGCGTGTCGCTCTACCTGCATGAGCAAGACATCCTGCTCGAAACGCACATGGAATGGCTTACCGCCATGATCGCGTGTTCAATGGTCGCGCTGGGTGTGGATTTGCTGGTTCACGTTTTCAAGGGCGGCAAACTGCGGAAAATTGCGCGGGGAGCGGCGGATCAAATGCCGATCGGTGACAATCGTGCGCAATACTACAGTACAGATGAATCGCCCAGATACACGGCGATTTTTGGCGGGAGCGAGCCGCGTTCCGTTTGCAAAACCCTCAAAAAGGTGGACGCGACGGCGATCTTCGGCGGTTTGCAGGTGGATTTGACGCAAGCGGATTTTCAGCAGGAAATAGTTGTTGACATCTTGTCGCTGTGCGGCGGTGTCACGATTATCACCCCGCCGCACGTGCTGCTGGAATTGGATGGCACGGCGATTTTAGGCGGCTGCGACGCGTCGGAAATCACAGGGAGGATTTACGATCCCAACCATCCGAAGATGAAGATCAAATATTTTGTCGCGTTTGGCGGGATTAAACTCAAATAACAGGATAAGCATAAAATAAATCAAACAATTTGTAGAGGTGCACATGCCCAAAAAAAAAGAATACACTGAAGATAGCATCACATCGCTCAAAGGCGCGGACAAAGTTCGCAAACGCCCCGGCGTCATTTTTGGTTCGGACGGTGTGGAGGGGTGCGAACACTCCATTTTTGAGATTGTCTCCAACGCAATCGACGAGGCTCGCGAAGGGCACGGCGATTGCGTCGTTGTCACTCGCTTTTTGGATCACTCCGTGGAAGTGCAGGATTATGGGCGCGGTATCCCCGTGGAATACAACGAGCGCGAAGGGCGTTACAATTGGGAGCTTGTGTTTTGCGAATTGTACGCCGGCGGAAAATACGACACCAATACCGGCGGCAGTTATGCCTATTCCCTCGGGCTGAACGGTTTGGGATTGACCGCCACGCAACAGGCTTCCGCGTGGCTGGATGCCGAAATTCGCCGCAACGGATTTTGCTACACACTGCACTTTGAAAAAGGATACTTGGTCGGCGAGATGCAAAAGAGCGAGTATAAAAAGAAAGACACCGGTTCGCGCATCCGCTGGATGCCCGATTTGGATGTTTTCACCGACATCAATGTGTCCGTGGCCTATTTTCAGGATACCATCAAGCGACAATCCGTCGTCAACCAAGGTGTGCGCTTCCTGCTACGCATCGAAACCACACCGGGCGTGTTTGATGAGCAAACATATTTTTATGAGAACGGCATTTTGGATTATGTGAACGAAATCGCCGACGGCGACAGCATTACGGACGCACAGCTTTGGTCCGCACACCGTACGGGGCGTGACCGTGCCGATCAAGCGGAATATCAGCTCAAAATCAATGCCGCATTGCTGTTTTCGCGCGGGAAACAGCGCAAGGAATATTATCACAACTCCAGCTTTTTGGAACACGGCGGCGCACCTGAAAAAGCGGTCGTCAGTGCCTTTGTCAGCCATTTTGACGGCTATTTTAAGCAAACGGGAAAATACAACAAGAGTGATCCCAAAGTCAAAATACAAGATATTCTTGACTGCATGATTTTGGTCGTGTCGAGTTTTTCCACGCAGACATCTTACGAAAATCAAACAAAAAAGGCAATCACAAACAAGTTTATCCAAGAGGCAATGACGGAGTTTTTCCGCCATCAACTGGAAGTCTACTTTTTGGAAACCCCGCTGGATGCTGAAAAAATCGCGGAACAGGTGCTGATCAACATGCGTTCCCGCGTGCGTGCGGAGCAGACGCGCATTTCGATGAAAAAAACCTTGCAGGCGGGCAATTCCCTCACCAACCGCGTGCAAAAATTTGTGGATTGCCGTTCTCGCGATGTCGCGGTGCGCGAAGTCTATATTGTGGAGGGCGATTCCGCTTTGGGCGCGTGCAAGCAGGCGCGCGATTCGGAGTTTCAGGCGATTATTCCCGTGCGCGGCAAGATTTTGAATTGCCTCAAATCCGAATATGCCAAAATATTCAAAAATGATATCATTTTGGATTTGATCCGCGTGTTAGGTTGCGGTGTAGAAGTCAGAGGGCATGCGCTCAAGGAGTTTTCGTCCTTTGATTTGTCGTTGCTCAACTGGAACAAAGTGATCATCTGCACGGATGCTGACGTGGACGGTTTCCAAATACGTACGCTGATTTTGACCATGATTTATCGCTTGATGCCGACGCTGATCGATGCCGGCAAAGTGTATATCGCCGAGTCGCCGCTGTATGAAATCACCTGCGGCAGCGAAACGTGGTTTGCATATACAGAACGCGAAAAGGCGCAGGCGCTAACCGAGTTG
>JAITDE010000103.1 GCA_031282735.1 Oscillospiraceae bacterium
CAAAATTCGCGCCGAACCGTGCGATATGCGCCGCGCCAAGCCATTTTTTTGGGTCGCCGCTGATCAAATCACGCAAATACGCCTCTTCGCCGTCGGGCAGGATTGCAACGCTCAAACCCTCCCCTTGGGGCTGATCTTCACGCGGGGGATTGATCGCCTCCACGGTCGACGCAAGCCAATCTTCAGGGAACGCCGTGTCCGCGCCGTCGCGCCCATGCAGGGCATCCAGCAATTTTCCGCCCGCGTAGAGCCGCCATACGCGGTTTTCTTTTATTTTTAGAATCATACGCAACACTTTCTTTCCAGATACTCTTATTTAGCCAATTATAGGATATTTTCACGGCAATTGCAAGATATTTTTCGGATTACATCCAAATTGGTTGACAAGCGCAAAAAAGATTGCTATACTAAAACAGAAAATGAAGGAACTCCCTAAAAAACCCCTTGACTATTTGCGCGCAATGGGGTAGAATAACAAAAGAAAATGAAGTGGAGACAATCACATGCCAAACGAACACAAAGATACCGCCCCCGACGATTTGATCCTGCCCTTCCGCGCGGGCGACACCCCCGAAGAACTCGGCGAGGATGTGCTGGAGGACTATGGTCCCGATATCATCAGCGTGCTGGATGAAAACAACAAAGAGCACGTTTTTGAAGAGCTGGATCGTGTGGATCTCGACAGCGGCACATACGTCGCCCTTGTCCCCCTTGTCGGCGAAGAGGGGGAATCTGAGGAAGAATCCGACGAACTTATTCTTTTGCGGGTCGACACGGAGGATGAAGAGATTTATCTTTCGATGATTGAAGACGAAGACGAATTCGACATGGTTGGCGAAGTATTTTCGCAGCGTTTGGGGTTTCCGTTCGTAACGGCATCCAAAGAAGAGTAATCCGCGCGTCTGAGATTGCCGAACAGTCCCAAAGCAATTAGGCAAACAATAAACCGCGGCTAACCAAAAACCCTGCCTTGTGCGATCACTACAGTTATGTTGGACCTACACTCGAAATTAGGGAGTCGGACTCTGGCGTTGGATTGCAGACCTCCCGGCGCGCCTTCGCGGCACGTTGGACGAAGGGAGCGTGAAAACCTCAGGAGACACCCACCTGCTGACGGCAGGGTACCAATGACTGTTCCCGGCAAGGCGGGGGATTTTGATTTTCAGAAACTAGAAAGAGCTTTTTCCGATGACTCCGGTTTTGATTTCTGATTGCGTCACGGCAGTGACGGCGACGAACGACGCGATTGTATACGCCGCAAAAGATACGAAGGTCGGCGTTGCCTTTGCGTCTTTCTTTTTTTGCGACGCAATCAGTCTGCGCAGCCACCCTGTGAGCGAATCACACTTTTTGCAAACAAAATTCGGATCGCTCGGCGGCAGCATTGCGGCGTTCATGGGCGAGGGGCTGACCTGCCAAGCCGCGCCGTTGCCCGATGGCGGCTGCGCCGTGCTCGACACCAACAGCGTTTTGCATCTTTTTCGCCCCGACGCGGTTCACGCGGCGGCTTTTCCGCTGGAATACCAAAACGCGCCCGCGTTCGATATCGCTGTGGACGGCACGTCGCTCTGGTATTCCGTTCCCGCCAAAAACGCGCTGGTGCAATTCTCGCTTGCCACGCGCGAGGTTCTTTTGCGCGTGGGCAGCCGCGATGTTTTTCCGCGGCCGCTCGGTCTGTCGCGCCTGCCCGGCACTTTGCTTGCCGCCTGCGCCGACGGCGAAGCAAAGCAACTGTCGCTAACAAACTACGAAATGACGCAATCTGTTTTTTGCATGGAACGGCTCGAAAAATACTTTGCCGTCCTTCACCAATCTTTCGCCTTGGTCGGCGATCGACTGTATGCACTGATACAATAGGAGGAATAATAGGAGGAATTTGCGATGCACGAACACATTCAAGACGTGATCCGTCAATACGAAGCATTGATTGCCGCCAAAAATACGCCGGTGCGCGAAAGCAACGGCATCTTTCAGCGTTATGTGAATCCTGTCCTCACGCGGGATCATGTGCCGCCCGCTTGGCGCTATGATTTTGATGAACAAAGCAATCCGAACGGATTGGAACGTCTCGCGGTCAACGCAACGTTCAACAGCGGGGCGATTTTTCTGGACGGCACATATTACTTGGTTGTGCGCGTGGAAGGCGCGGATCGCAAATCGTTTTTCGCCCTTGCGTCCAGCAAAAGCGCGGCGGACGGCTTCGCTTTTTCACATGTGATCGCGTTGCCCGACACACAGCCCGAAGAGGTCAATGTCTATGATATGCGCCTGACAAAGCACACCGACGGCTGGATTTATGGATTGTTTTGCTCCGAAAGCAAAGATCCGAACGATTCTGATCTCTCCGCCGCAATTGCGCAGACGGGCATTGTGCGCACAAAAGATTTTTTGTTGTGGGAACGCTTGCCCAACATGGTTTCGCGTTCGCCGCAACAGCGCAACGTCGTGCTCTTCCCCGAAAAAATCAACGGGCAATACGCGTTTTTAACGCGCCCGCAGGACGCTTTCATCAGCGCGGGGGCGCAAGGCGGCATCTGTTTTGCCGTCTGCGACGACATCACAAACGCCGTAATTGTCGAAGAAACGCCGGTCAGCCCGCGGCGGTATCATACGATTACGGAATCCAAAAACGGCGCGGGCGCAACGCCCATCAAAACCGAAAAAGGCTGGTTGCATATCGCCCACGGCGTGCGCAACACGGCGGCGGGTCTGCGCTATGTGCTCTATGTTTTTGTAACGGATTTGAACGACCCCGCAAAAGTGATTGCCTCCCCTGCCGGTTGCTTTTTGACGCCGCGCGGCGCGGAACGTGTGGGCGACGTTTCAAACGTGGTCTTCACCAATGGCGTGTGCGTGGATGAAAAAACGGGCGACACCGCAATTTATTATGCCTCCAGCGACACGCGCCTGCACGTTGCGACAACGACGTTGGATTTGCTCCTTGACTACGCGTTCAACACGCCGTCCGATGGTTTGCGCAGTGCGGAAAGCGTGCGTCAGCGCAAAGAACTGATCAAGAGAAACGAATCTTTTTTGCTTTGGCAGTCTTGGATGGAAAAAATCCCTGCCGACGATTATTTCCGTCCGCAGTTGGAAGCTTTGGCACACAACCCCGATGAACGCACCGACGCGTTCGGCGGCGATTTGCTCTTTGGCACGGGCGGTCTGCGCGCGAAAATCGCGCCCGGCACAAACCGCATGAACAACTTGGTCGCCGGGCGCGCGGCGCAGGGTTTCGCCAACTATTTGACGAAGAAATATCCCGGTATCGAACGGCGCGTCTGCGTCGCTTACGACACGCGCGAATGCTCAAAAGCATTTGCCGGCACGGTTGCGTCTGTGTTCGCCGCAAGCGGCTTTCGTGTGTTTTTATATGCCGAACCGCGCCCCACGCCGATGCTCTCGTTCGCAGTGCGGCACTTTGAAGCCCATGCCGGCGTGATGATCACCGCGTCACACAATCCGAAGCAATACAACGGCTTCAAGGCATACAATCAAACGGGCGGGCAGCTGACCGATGCCGCCTCCGCCGAAGTGGAACACGAAATCAATCGGCTTGATGTGTTCGGCGTGCGCCGCCATTTGGAATCGCAAGCCGCCGATCCCGCAAACATCATCATGCTCGGCAAAGATTTTGACGATGTATACTGCGAAGCCGTAACAAAATACCTGCCGCGCACCGATTACGCGGCGCGGCACGGTGATTGCCTGCGCTTGATTTACACCCCGCTCTTCGGCACAGGCGCAACGCCCGTGCAAGCCTTGCTGGAGCGTTTGGGTTACAACGTGCATCTCGTTGAAGAACAAAGTGCGCCAAACGGCGCGTTCCCCGGCTTGCGCAAACCGAATCCGGAAGAAAAAGAGGTCTTTGCGCTCGCGATCGAAAAAGCGAAAACAATCCGCCCCGATATCATCTTTGCAACCGATCCCGACGCCGACCGCATCGGCGTGCTTGCGCAAAACGGGGATGCATACGAAGTTCTCAGCGGTTCGCAAACGGGTGCGCTGCTTGCGGCCTATTTGATTGAAGCGAAAGCGCACTCCATGCAAAATCCCGCGATTGTGACGACGATTGTTACAGGCACGCTGGCACAGCGGATTTGTGAAGCGAACGGCACGGCAGTCGCCCTTGTGCTCACGGGATTCAAATACATCGGCGAACGGATGGACGCATGGAAAGCCGATGGTTCGCACACATTTTTGTTTGGATTTGAAGAGAGTTTCGGCTATCTGGTCGGCGATGCGTCCCGCGACAAGGATGCTGTGATCACCAGTGCGCTGGTCGCCGAAATGGCGCTGTGGTATAAACGCGAAAAAAATCAAACGCTCTATGAAGCCCTGCAATCGCTCTACCAAACCTATGGTCCCGTGAGCGAAACGCTGTTGGAGCTTGAAGCTCCCGAACCGAACGGGCAGTTGCTTGTTGAAAAAATCATGCGGCACGCGCGCACGAATTACGCGGCGTTTCTGCCCGACGAAACGGTAGTCGCGCTGGAAGATTATCAATCGTCCGTGCGCCATGATTTGCAATCGGGAACATCCGAACCGCTGACCCTGCCTGTTTCCAACGTGATCAAGCTCTTTTTTGCCGACGGCGCGTGGCTCGTCCTGCGCCCCTCCGGCACGGAACCAAAAATCAAGCTCTATATTTGCACCAACAATGCCTTCGGCACGGGCGCAACGCTCGCCGATGCCAAAACGCGTTGCGCCATCCTCAAGGTCAAGCTTGAAATCACGCTCAACGCCCTGCTTAAGTAAGGAGACAACGCCATCAAAACCCTAGTTTTAGCCGAAAAACCATCTGTCGCCCGCGAAATTGCCCGAGTGCTCGGTTGCCGTCAGTCGGGCAACGGCTGCATTGAGGGCACGCAATATGTCGTCACATGGGCATTGGGGCATTTGGTCACGCTTGCCGATCCCGATGTCTACGACGCAAAATACAAGCGCTGGCAGCTCGAAGATCTGCCGATGCTCCCAAAAACCATGAAATTGGTCGTGATCGGGCAAACCTCTAAGCAATTCAGCATTGTTTCGGGATTGCTCCGCCGCGCCGATGTCGGCGACGTTGTGATTGCAACGGACGCGGGGCGCGAGGGCGAACTGGTCGCCCGCTGGATTTTGCAAAAAGCCGCCTGCAAAAAAAACATCCGCAGGCTGTGGATTTCCTCGCAAACCGACAAAGCCATCAAAGCGGGATTTTCCTCACTCCGTGCGGGAAAAGACTACGACGCACTGTATCAAGCCGCCCAAGCCCGCGCCGAAGCGGACTGGCTCGTGGGATTGAACGTCACACGCGCACTCACTTGCAAGCACAACGCCCAGCTTTCGGCCGGGCGCGTGCAAACGCCGACGCTCGCGCTGATCGTCAAGCGGGAAGAGGAAATTTTGCAATTCAAATCCAAACCGTTTTACACCGTCCGCGGGCAATTCGACGGTTTCACCGCGCTGTATCAGGATAAATCCAAACAAGCTCGTTTTTATGAGCAATCGGACGCGGAGACGATCATCGCGTCATTGCAGGGCAAAAACGCAACGGTCGCCAAACTGCAAAAGGACTTCCGCACCACGCCGCCGCCCGCCGCCTACGATTTAACGGAACTCCAGCGCGACGCAAACAAAAAATACGGTTATTCCGCAAAGCAAACGCTCTCCGCCATGCAAAGCCTCTATGAAATACATAAAATTGTCACATACCCGCGCACGGACTCCCGCTATATTCCCGCCGATGTCGTGCCAACTCTGCCCGAACGCCTCCGTGCTGTGAGCGTTGGGGTATACAAAGAAACCGCGCAAAATTTGTTGCGCACAAAAACGCTTTCTACACGTTATTTGGTGGACGATGCCAAAGTCACCGATCACCACGCCATTTTGCCCACCGAAGAAAACGCGAATTTTACACGCCTCAGCCGCGAGGAAGGACATATCTATGACCTCGTGGTGCGGCGGTTTTTGGCGGTGCTCAGCCCGCCGCACGACTACGACGAAGTGCGCGTGGAACTCAACATCGGTGCGCACACGTTCCACGCCAAAGGCAAAACCGTCCGCAACGCCGGCTGGAAAACCGTCTACACCGCACAATCGCAGGACGACGAAGAAGATGCCGACGCCGACAGCGATATCAAAAGCCAAAGCTTGCCCGCCCTGCGCCAAGGGCAGACGGTCCAACCGATCAAATTCACCTTGCAGACGGGCAAAACGCGTCCCCCTGCCCGCTACACGGAAGCGACGCTGCTCACCGCCATGGAACATCCCCCCGATTTGCCCAAAGCGAGCGCGGACAGCTACCTTTTGCCGCCGTGCCTCGGCACGCCCGCCACGCGGGCTGATATCATCGAAAAACTCTTCGATACGTTTTATGTAGAGCGGCAGGGCAAAGAAATTCATCCGACCGCAAAAGGCAAACAAGTGATTGCCATCGTGCCGCCTGAGTTGAAATCCGCCGCCTTGACCGCCAATTGGGAGCGCGAACTCACGCTGATTGCACAGGGCAAATCGCCCGCAAAAGCCTATACCGACAAAATCCGTCAGTATTCCGCAAAATTAGTGGCGGATGTGATCGGCTCCGCGGCGCAATATCATCACGACAATTTGAGCCGCGAAAAATGTCCTGAATGCGGCAAACCGATGCTGGATGTCAACGGCAAAAAGGGACGCATGCTCATTTGCCAGGATCGCGCGTGCGGTTACCGCAAGCCCGTGGCGACCATCACGAACGCCCGATGCCCCGCGTGTCACAAAAAATTGGAATTGCGCGGCGAAGGCGATAAAAAGAGCTTTTTCTGCGCGTGCGGCTACCGCGAACGCCTAAGCGACTTTGAGCAGCGGCGGGAAAGCGCGGGCGCGGGCAAACGCGACACGGAACGCTATTTGCAATCCCAACGCGACGCCCCTGCCGCAACGCTGGGCGATCTGTTCAAAAAATCGCAAAGCTGACGGAGGATCACATACATGGATATTTTCGCAAACGATAAGCAATACATCGCCGGCACCTACGCGCGCACGCCCGTTGCGTTCACGCGCGGCGAGGGCGCGTTGCTTTTTGACGGCAACGGCAAACCATACATTGACCTTGGCGCGGGGATTGCCGTGAACACGTTCGGGCACAACGACGACGGTTGGGTCTCCGCCGTGACGGATCAACTCCGCCGCATCGCGCACACGTCAAACCTCTATTTTTCGAGTCCGCAGGTGCTGTTGGCAAAAACCCTTTGCGAACGCACAGGTATGCGGAAAGTCTTTTTTTCAAATTCCGGCGCGGAAGCGAACGAATGCATGATCAAAACCGCGCGCAAATATGCCGCCGATCGCTTCGGCGAAAACACGCGCAGCGGAATTATCACGCTGAAAGGCAGCTTCCACGGGCGCACCATCGCGACACTCGCCGCCACGGGGCAGGACGCAATGCACCATGATTTCGGACCGTTTCCCGACGGATTTTTCTACACCGAACCCAACGATATTGCCGATTTGGAGGCGACATTGCAAGCACACGGGGGCAAATGCTGTGCCATTATGTTCGAGCCGGTGCAGGGCGAAGGCGGCGTACGCCAACTCGCGCGGGAATACACCGCAAAACTTGCCGCGCTGGCAGAGCAATATGACCTCTTGCTTCTCGCGGATGAAGTTCAAACGGGCAACGGCAGAACAGGCACGCTCTTCGCGTTTGAGCAATACGGCTTATCGCCCGATATTTTCAGCACCGCAAAGGGTCTTGCGGGCGGCTTGCCTTTTGGAGCGACGCTTTTCGGCGCGAAAACGGCAGATGTACTCCAACCCGGCAGTCATGGATCGACCTTTGGCGGAAATCCTGTGTGCGCCGCGGGCGCATTGCACGTGCTTTCGCGCCTAGATGATGATTTTCTTGCCGACGTGCGCAAAAAAAGCGAACACACCCGCCGCCGCCTCACCGCCATGCAAGGCGTTTTGGATGTAACGGGTCTTGGGCTGATGATTGGCATTGAAACAAAAAAGCCCGCAAAAGAGGTAATCGCCGAAGCACTTGCGCACGGTGTTGTCGTGCTCAGCGCAAAAAACCGCGTCCGTCTGCTCCCGCCGCTGAACATCCCCATGGATTTGCTGGATCAGGCCTTGGATGTGCTGGAAACGACGTTTTCCTAAAGACTAGACGCAAAACAGGCAAAAGAAAAGCCCGTGAAAAATTTTCACGGGTTCTCGTGGTTTTGGGTCAAAAGTCAAGTTTTCTTTCCGAAAATTTCTACTCGACCCATGCGCCGCGATAAATTTTTCCGTTTTCAAGGGTGATTCCTTTGGCTTCGAATAATTCGCTCACCGTCACCATTTGCCAGTGCTGTTCGGCCAGTTTCGCAATGACTATTTCGGCGGCCTCCTGCGTAAAACTATAAATGTCGTGCATGAGGACAATATCGCCGTCGCGCACCAAATCCCTCACTTCGTTCACGACTTTTTGCATATCCTTTTCGCGCCGAGCGGCACTCCGCTTGGTGTTATCCGCATCGTGATACGCCCAATCGCGTGTGTCGATGCTCCACAACACAATGGGCATGGCCACGATCGCGCGCATTTCTTTGTTCGTTTCACCGTAGGGCGGACGGAGCATTTTGGGGCGCACGCCGCTATATTTTTCGATCGAGTTGTTGGCGTTCATCATATCTTTCGCCAACGCCGCAGGAGATAATTGCACCAAATGGGCGTGTATGTTGGAATGGCTTTCGACTTCGCAACCCATCCCGATGGCACGCTTGAGCGTCGTCTCATGTGTTGCGGCGCGGTTGCCGAGCACAAAAAACGTCGCTTTTGCGCCATATTTGCCCAACACGTTGAGCACGCCTTCCGTCACCTTGCTATGCGGACCATCGTCGAATGTGAGCGCAACCATTTTGCCCGTGCCATCGGGCGGATTGTGAAAACCGGAGGCGTTCGATTTTTTGCGGTCAACCGGTTTTTGGGGATATTTGACAGTATTGGCTTCGTTTTGGGTCTCGGACCGCGTCAATGCCGTCGTTTCGGTCGTTGTTTCAGCGGTTGTTTCAAGCGTTGTGCTTAACACCGTCTCGCTCGCCGCACTTGTCGTTTGGGCGATCGTTGGGATTTTTTGGAATGCGCCCGCGCTCGTTCCAAAATTAAAATCTGCGGCAATGGCGATACACATCCCGCCAATCAGCAACAGGGCGCAAACCATCACAAAGGTTCGTTTTATCTTCAACGGGGTGCGCTTTTTCTTTTTTTTCAAAACAGATCTTTTCACACAAAGCCCTCTCTCATTTTTTGTAGTTATTATAACACAAAATCAACACTGCGGCGATGATAAATATATAAAAATCATGTTTTTAAGACCGTGTTTTTATTCTTTTTCGTTTTTGACCAATATGAGGAAAAACAAAATGGCATTTTTGGTAATATTTGCCAAATTGTGTTTTTCGCTTTCTTTTGCGGCGCAAATGTGATAGAATACAAAAACATGGGAGTTGATGACCTTGAAAGAGTTTTTTCCGGGCATACCGATGGTTTTGTATGAGGGGAGCTATTCCACCAACCCATTCGCGTTCCACTTTTATGAACCCGAACGGATCGTCGCGGGCAAACCCATGCGGGAATACTTGCAGTTCGTGCTGCCCCTGCACAAGTTGCTTGCGTTTGTGGGTGCGCAAATTGCGGCAAAACAGCCCGCTCAAAAGGAAGCCCTGCATGCCTGCATGGAACTCATGCACAAGTTGGGGCTAACATATTTTTCGCTTTCGGATGCGTCCCTGACGCGCGTGGGAGGCTCATTGCGTGAAAACAACGGCATACTCGACGAAATGCTACAACTGCTGTTCATACTGCAAAGCGGTTATCACGCGCTACCGATGGTTTTCACCGCCGATTTGACAAGCGATCCGCGTTATGTCCGCGGCGCGGCGACGTCGCCTTCGGCGGATGTGTTCGCCCTTGCCGCCGCGCAAACCAAAAAAGCGGTTGAATGCGCGGCACGGATCGGCGCACGGTATTTTTGCCTTGATATCGCCAATGACCTCGCCAAGCAAAACACACGCGACACCATGTGCGTCAACCAAACGTTGGAAAACCGCACACTTGCCGCAATGCTGTCGCTGCTCGAAAATCACGCCAAAGCCATTGGATTCAATGGCAGACTAGCACTCCAAACTCAGCAGATCGCCGGCGCGGCGCGGTATACGACGCTCCGCAACGCGCCTGGCGATCGCTTGACCATGCAAAAAATGACGCTTTCGATGCTCGACCTCTTGCATAGCCCCGAAAACACGCACGGCGGCATCGCTTTGGAGGTATCCCAAAAAAAAGCGCACACTCCGGAGGATCTCTGCGTTGCTCTCATCCTCTATATGGATCGCTGCGCGCTGGGGCTTCTGCTCGCCAACCGCTTGCGACTGGACGGGCGGCTGGAGCAATTCACCCGCGAACGCTATTGCAGTTATGAATACGGCACAGGAAAATCCATTTTGGACGGCACAACGAATTTTGACGCACTAGAACTATATGTCATGCAAAAAAATGATATTCCTGCCCCGATCTGCCGCGATGATTATCTGGAAAGCGTACTGTTCTCACTGATACACAGAGGGAATTAGCAAGCCAACAACCGCCGGGCATTGCCGCCTAGGATTGCATTGATTTCATCCTGCGGCGCGCCCAACAACGTTAAGAAATACGCCTCGTCGCGCGGATCGGCCCACGGCAAATCGCTGCCGAAAAGCAGTTTGGACGCGCCGTGGGCTTCGTATATAGCCCTCCCGAACGGCGGCGGCATCTTCCGCGCGGCATAGGATGTGTCAAGATAGACCTCTTTGCCGCAAAGGTAGCGCAAAACGTCGTTCCAACATGCATATCCGCCAAAATGCGCGGCGACCACCGTGCCGCCCGCAAAACGCGGCAACACAGATGCCAACGCCCGCGGCGCACAGCGGATGGGATCGGGCAAACCAATATCCATTCCCGCGTGAAAAACCACAATCAGTCCAAGCTCCATCGCTTTGTCATAAATGGGGAAGACCTGCGGATCATCCACCGAAAACCCCTGATAATCGGGATGCAGTTTTATCCCTTTCAATCCCTGCGCTTTGATCCAATCCAGTTCGTCCAGCGCGTTCGGCGCAAAGGGATGCACGGAACCAAAGCCATGCAAACGCGGCGTTCGATCGCACGTTACGGCAAATTCGTTCACGGAGCGTTGTTGCTTGGGATTCGTGGCGATATTGAGCACCACGGCTTCATCCACTTCAAAGCCATCCAAACAGGCGAGCATGCCCGTGTATGATCCGTCATAATACGGCTCACGCGCACCGCTGGCAGGCACAAGCCGCGCCATTGCGCGCGACGCCAAAGTGTCGGGAAAACAGTGGGTGTGAAAATCAATAGTCATAGTTCGTCCCTATCCGAAAATTCCGTTTTCTTTGGGTAGTATAGCAAGCTTTTTGGATTTTGTCAAGCATCCAACGCCTCGCCGCCAATAAAAAGTCTTTCCTTTATACTTTTTTCTTGCATTTCTTGTTCAAATATGATACAATCAACCCGTCGAAAAAGAGACTTTGACAAGAATATAGCCAAAAGTTTGCATCTTTTTGGCACTAGCAAGGAGATTGACACATGCAACTGCCACAAACAAAAGAAGATTTGAAAGAACGCATTGTCTCGCGCCTATCCCGCTTTTTGGGCGTCGCGCCCAAAGATGCCTCAGACGAACACTATTACAAAGCCTTGGCGGGGCTTCTGCGCGATTTGCTCGCCGAACAGCACACGGCATACGTCCAGCGGCGCAAGAAGCAGAGCAAAAAAAAGGTCTATTACCTGAGCATGGAATTCCTGATGGGGCGTTCGCTCAAAAACACGCTGTTCAATTTGAACTTGACCCAACTCGCCGAGGACGCGCTGAAAGATTTTGGCGTGCGCTTGCGCAATTTATACGATTGCGAACCCGACGCGGGGCTTGGCAACGGCGGATTGGGTCGTTTGGCGGCATGCTATATGGACGCGCTCGCGACCCAGCAAATCCCCGCTGTGGGATATTCGATTTTGTATGAGTTCGGCATTTTTCAACAGCGGATCGTGGACGGCTGGCAAACGGAACTGCCCGATTTTTGGCTGCCCGGCGGCAAAGTCTGGCTTGCGCCGCGCGAAGATCAAGCCCGCACCGTCAGCTTTGAAGGCGACGTTGAAGAAACGTGGCAGGACGGCTACCACCAAGTGAACACCGTCGGCGCGAAAACGGTGACGGCCGTACCCTACGACATGTTTGTTCCGGGCAAAGACGGCAAAGGCGTGAGCGTACTCCGCCTTTGGAGCGCGATGAAAGAGAACATCAACATGGAATCGTTCATACGCGGCGATTACATGGCGTCGGTGGAAGAAAACGCAATGGCGGAAATGATATCCAAGGCGCTGTATCCCGCCGATAACCATCCCGAGGGCAAAAGTCTCCGCCTTCGCCAGCAATATTTTTTGGTTTCGGCCTCCATTCAGGAGATTGTCTTCCAGCACCTGCACGACTACGGCACAATGGAAACGTTGCCTGATCATGCGGCGATTCACATCAACGACACGCACCCGACAATGGCAATCCCCGAACTGATGCGCCTGCTGTTGGATGAATGCGGCTACACGTGGGACACCGCGTGGGATATCACACAGCGTTGTTTCGCCTACACCAACCACACCGTGATGCCCGAAGCGCTGGAACGCTGGACGCAGGATCTGGTCAAACGCCTCCTGCCGCGTATTTATCAAATTATCAAAGAAATCGACAAACGTTTCCGCGCCCAAGTGCTGGATGTGACCAACGATGCCGAACGCGCGGAACGCATGGCGGTGATCAGCGGAGGCGACGTGCGCATGGCGAACCTCTGCGCGGCGGCATGCCACAGTGTCAACGGCGTTTCGGCGTTGCACAGCAAGCTGATACAGGAGCAGTTGTTCCATGATTTTTATACATTGCAACCCGATAAGTTCCGCAACGTGACAAACGGGATTGCCCACAGACGATGGCTCTGCCAAGCCAATCCAAGGCTGACGGCGTTTTTGAAAGAGCTGATCGGCGACGGATTCATACTCCATGGAGAAGAACTGCAAAAACTTGCGGCATACGCGAACGACAAAAGCGTTCTCGACCGTTTGGGCGCAATCAAAGCCGAAAACAAGCGCAGTTTTGCAAAATACATGCAAAAGCAGCGCGGCATTGCGGTCAATCCCGACACGTTGTTCGACGTGCAGGTCAAACGGCTTCACGAATACAAACGCCAGCATTTGAACGCGTTCCAGATTTTGGCACAGTATTTGGCAATCAAAGAAAACCCCTCCGCGCCGTTCGTGCCGCACACCTACTTTTTTGCGGCGAAGGCCGCGCCCGGTTATTTTATCGCCAAGCAAATCATTCGTTTTATCGTCGCTTTGGGCGACCTTGTCAACAACGATCCCGACGTTGCGGGACGTTTGCAGGTGCATTTTTTGGAAAACTACAGCGTCTCCCTCGCCGAAGCCCTGATGCCCGCCGCCGAAGTCAGCGAACAAATCTCGCTTGCGGGCACGGAAGCCAGCGGCACGGGCAACATGAAACTGATGCTCAACGGCGCAATCACATTGGGCACACTCGACGGCGCGAATGTCGAAATCCATGATGTCGTGGGTGATGAGAACATCCTCATTTTTGGTCTGCGCACACAGGAGGCGGAAAAACTCCGCCAAAACTACGAACCGCGCATATTCTATCAAAACAACGCCGAACTGCGCCGCCTGTTTGACTTTTTGAACAATCAAGGCTTGGGCGGGCGGATGTTTCCTGAAATTTGGAACACGATCCACTGGGATCCCTACATGGTTTTGGCGGATTTTGCGGATTATCGTTTTGCGCAGGCGGCAACGAGCGAGTGGTGGCAGGATCACCCGACAGCATGGAATCGCGCGTCATTGCACAACATTGCGGGCGCGGGCAGGTTTGCCGCCGACAGGGCTGTGCTGGAATACGCCAAGGACATCTGGGGCTTAGATGCCAGATGTTAGACATTTGACGCCGAATGTTCAACTTTCTGGGCTGTGCGCGAAGCAAAGCCGCGAATTCGCGTGAATAATTTGTAAAATCTCCTCGCGGGCGCAAATTGTGCTTGCATGTGCGGATGAATTGGAGTATAATATTAACTGTTTAGCAAATAGAGGAGGAGACAAAAATGCAATCTATTATTTTAATGGCGCAAAGTTCCGCTGCGGGGAGTAAAGAGGGCGGCGGCTGGCAAATGATTTTGCTGTTGGTTCTCATGGTCGGCGTGATGTATTTGACCATGATCCGTCCGCAAAAAAAACGTCAAAAAGAAGAAGCCGCTATGCGCGACAACTTGCAAATCGGCGATGAGATCACCACAATCGGCGGAATCGTCGGGCGTGTCGTCACTGTAAAAGAAGACAGTCTCGTGATTGAAACGGGCGCTGACCGCACCAAACTGCGCATTGTCCGCACGGCGATCGGTGTCAACAACAGCCAAGCGGAAAAACAGCAAGCGGAACGCGAAGAAGCCAAACGCGCCCAAGAGCAGGCGCGTAGCGACAAAATGGAAGCCTCAGGCAAACCCCGCAAAAAAAGCAAGAAGAGCCGGGACGATGAGTGAGGAGGAGTGAAAACATGTCACTTTACGCCTTTTATTGCCGCGCCTTTCAAAAAGCACTGAAACTGGCGACAATTTTTTTGGATTGGAACGGTCCTGAACTGCTCAAAGGCGCGGGGAGCGTCAAGGAATTGCCGAAACTGATCAAATCACATGGCCTGCAAAAAGTTTTGGTCGTCACAGATCCCGGCTTGATGAAAATCGGTTTGCCCGCGCCGCTTTTGCAGGGGCTTGAGAACCAAGGCATCGCCGCAGCAGTTTATGACCAGACGAATCCCAACCCGACCATTCAAAACATCGAACAAGCGCGCGCGCTGTATGTTGCGCAAAATTGCCAAGGCATCATCGCGTTTGGCGGCGGATCGCCCATGGATTGCGCAAAAGGTGTCGGTGCGCGTTTGGTGCGCCCCAAAAAGACAATCCCGCAATTGCGCGGATTGCTCAAGGTGATAAAAAAACTGCCGCCGTTCTACGCCATCCCCACAACGGCCGGCACCGGTTCCGAAACGACGATTGCCGCAGTCGTCTCGAACCCCGAAACGCACGAAAAATACCCGATCAACGACCCCGTTTTGCGTCCGCGCTACGCGGTGCTTGACCCGGAATTGACCATCGGTCTGCCCCCGCATATCACTTCCACAACGGGCATGGATGCCCTCACCCACGCGGTGGAGGCGTATATCGGCAAGAGCAACACACGCGATACGGCGCAAAAATCGCTTGACGCAACGCGTTTGATTTTCGCCAATTTGGAAGCGGCATATAAAAACGGGAAAAATCTTGCCGCACGCGACGCGATGCTTTTGGCGTCGTTCTATGCGGGCGTGGCGTTCACCCGCGCTTATGTTGGCTACGTGCACGCGATTGCGCACAACTTGGGCGGCATGTATAACGTGCCGCATGGTTTGGCGAACGCGATCATTTTGCCGTATGTTTTGGATTACTACGGCGAGAGCGCACACGCCCGTTTGGCGGATTTGGCGGATGCCGCAGGTATCACATCGCCAAACGACAGCGCCGCCGGCAAAGCGAAAGCGTTCATTGCGGAAATCCGCGCGATGAACGAACGCATGGGCATCCCCACGGGTTTTGACTGCATCCAAGAAAGCGACATTCCAACTATCGCAAGCCGTGCGCTCAAAGAGGCAAATCCGCTTTATCCCGTGCCGAAACTGATGAATCTTGCCGATTGCATTGGGTTGATTCGGACATTGCGTCTGCAAGGATAGGCATGGATAAATACCAACAAATGACAACCCAGCCTGTAGAACGCCTCGTTCTGCGGCTGGCTTTTCCAACGGTTACAATCATGCTGATTTCCTCGCTTTACAACATGGCGGACACCTATTTTGTTGGAAAGTTGGGCACGGTCAGCGTCGCCGCGGTGGGGATTGCCGTGTCATTCATGGCGGTCATTCAGGCTGTTGGATTTTTTTTCGGGCAAGGCGCCGGCAACCACATTTCACGCGCGCTGGGTGCGCGGCAGCACGAAAGCGCACAGCAAATGGCAAGCACCGCGCTCGTTTGCGCCGGCATTGCGGGTTTGGGGATTGCGGTTGCCGGTGCGCTTTTCGCGGAGCAAATCGCGCTTCTTTTGGGCGCGACACCAACCATTTTGGCGGATGCCGCCGATTATCTGCGGTGTGTCGCCTTGGGTGCGCCGTTCATCTGCATGTCGCTGATGCTCAACAATATTTTGCGTTTTCAAGGCAACGCGTTTTACGGCATGATCGGCATGGTCAGCGGCGCGGTGTTCAATTGTGTGCTTGACCCGTTGCTGATTTATGGCTTCAATATGGGCGTAAAGGGCGCGGCGGGTGCGACGGCGATTAGCCAAACCGTCGGTTTTGTGTTGCTTCTTGTTGGATGCCGGCACGGCGGCAATGTTTCAATCAGTTTGAACGCGCTGCGGTTTTCGGGCGCGTTTTTTGCCGAGATCGTGCGCGGCGGATTGCCGTCGTTGTTGCGCCAGGGGATTGCGAGCATAGGCGTTTTGGTGCTCAACCGTGCCGCCGCGCCGTTTGGCGACGCCGCGCTTGCGGCAATCGCCATTGCAAACAGGATTGTTTTGCTGTGCGGATCTGCGCTCATCGGTTTTGGGCAAGGCTTTCAGCCCGTTTGCGGATTCAACTTCGGCGCAAAAAAATACAGTCGCGTGCGGCGGGCATTTTGGTTTTGCCTGCTTGTCGCCATTGGCGTGTTGGTGTTGTTGTCAACCTTGGGCAGCCTGTTTGCGCCAAGGATCATCGCGCTTTTTCGCGCCGACGACGCCGAAGTCGTCCGTTTGGGCGCGGCGTTTTTGCGCTATCAATTTTTGTCGCTCCCCCTGACCGCAGTGATTATTTTGACCAATATGCTTTTGCAGACCACGCGCAAATCCATCCGCGCGAGTATTCTTTCCGCCGCGCGGCAGGGATTGACGCTGATTCCGCTGGCGTTGATTTTGTCGTCGCAACTGGGCTTGTTCGGATTGCAGATTGCAACGCCGATTGCGGATTGCGTCACGTTTTTAATCGCCGTTCCGCTGATGGTTTCAGGGCTAAAAGGCAAAAACGACGATACAGATACAGATGGTTCGGCGGGAGATTTGGATTTGCGGCAAAGTGATTTTGAGGCATGAGTTTGGCATACGGCACAAGTCTGCGGAATTTTTCCGCAGGCTTTTCTGTTTTGCGTCTTGCATTCTTGCATAAGGAGACGGGTATAACCTCACCTTATGCAACCGTGCAGCCCGTGTAGTAGTGTTCCAAAATCTCCGTATAGCCGCTGCCTTGACGCGCCATGAAGTCCGCGCCATATTGGCTCATGCCGACACCGTGCCCCAAGCCTTTTGTCGTCACGGTGAATGTGTCGTCCTTGTATTTGATTTCAAAATTTGCACTGCGCAAACCCAAAACTGTGCGCAAGCTTACGCCCGTCAGCTCTTTGCCGCCAACAAGTATGCTGGTGATTGTGCCGGCATCGGATCGTGTGGATATGCCAAACCAATCGATTGCGTTTTTGCCGAGTTTTACGCCGTCCGCATCGTTGAGCTTTGATTTCATCACACTGCTCGAAAACGTGACCACCGCGGTTAAATCGGGCGATAAACGGTCGCCTTTGCTTTGCACACTTTGCAGGTAGGGATAATCCGTTCCCCAATAAACCAACGCGCTTTCCGTCATGCCTGCATTGTTGCTGTGGAACGCCGCCAAAATCGGCTTGCCGTCATACAAAATCTGTTTGCCGCGCACTTCGCTCACGATCTTACCCAATTTGTCTTCGTTACGCGCGAACGCGTCGCCCCAACGCTTTTTGCGGGCTTCCAAATCCAAATATGCCTGTGCGTTTTCACTGCTGTCGCTGATGGTTTTTTCGCCCGCGTTTGTTCGATACACGGCATAGGTATAGCATGCCACCGCTTGGGCTTTGAGGGCTTCCTCATGATAGCCGAGCGCCATTTCACCCGCAACGCACCCCAAAATATATTCAGTGACGGCCAGCGTTTCGGTCTTCCCGCTCGCCGCGCGCACAACGTTGATCGTTTCGATTGTTTCTGATGCGTTGTCCTCGGTTTCGTCGCTGCGTGTCCGCGCCGTTGCGGACTCCCGTATAACCGTTTCTTCTTGCGTTACGGCTTGTTGGGGATGCATGCCGTTCGTCAGCACGGGAACAACCGCCAACAGCACAAACAGCAAAGCGGCATAAATTGCGTATTGTTTCAAAATTATCCCCTTCTTTACGCTTTTCTCAACTTGACTTTCACTGTGATTTTGATTATAATATGCTATGGCATTTCACAATTCGATACAATTGGAAACAGGAGGAGTGTTCCGATGCTTTTTGACGACAGGATCACCGCGCTTTGCGCGCAGATGCAACTGCACAATTCCATCGACCGTGCCGATTACCGCAAATACGATGTCAAACGCGGTCTGCGCAACGCCGATGGTACGGGCGTCATGGTGGGATTGACCAAAATTTGCTCCGTGGATGGCTATTATGTCAAAGACGGCGAGCGCATTGCCCAGCCCGGTAAGCTTTATTATCGCGGCTATGATATGGAACAGCTCATTGATGCCGCCGTATCCGAACAGCGTTTTGGGTACGAAGAAACGGCGTGGCTGTTGCTGTTCGGTTCGCTCCCCACAAGCGAAGAATTGGTGCTCTTCCGCGATGTGCTGGCATCCTGCCGTGAATTGCCGCACGGGTTCATCGAAGACGTGATCATGAAAACTCCTTCGCCCGACATCATGAACAAAATGGCGCATTCGGTTCTTTCACTGTACGCTCTTGATCCCCTCGCGGATGATACGTCGCTCGAAAACGTATTGCGGCAATCCATTCAGCTCATTGCTCAACTGCCCGCAATCATGACTTACGCCTACCAAGTTAAACGGCGCAGTTACTACAAAAAAAGCATGTATCTGCATCAAATCAAGGAGGAACAATCCACAGCCGAAACCATTTTACGCACCATACGCGCCGACAAATACTTCACCACCGAAGAAGCCGCTTTGCTGGATATTTGCTTGATGCTCCATGCCGATCACGGCGGCGGAAACAATTCCACCTTTGCCGCGCGTGTTTTAACCTCCACGGGAACAGACACCTACTCCGCTTTGGCGGCGGCGATCGGCGCACTGAAAGGCCCAAAACACGGCGGCGCGAACGTTAAAGTGTTGCAGATGTTCCAATATATGCGCGATGATGTCAAGGATATCACAAACGAGGGACAAGTCGCGGATTTTTTGACCCGTGTGATGCAAAAAAAAGCGGGCGACGGTTCAGGATTGATCTATGGTATGGGGCATGCCGTCTATACGCTCTCCGATCCCCGTGCGGTGACGTTCAAACGTTATGCCCGCGATTACGCGACGCGCACGGGTTACGGCGAACAATTTGCGCTCTACGAACTCGTCGAACGCCTTGCGCCCGAAGTGATTGCAACCGTCAAAGGACGCAAGAAACCCATTTGCGCCAACGTGGATTTCTACTCCGGATTGCTCTACCAGATTCTCGGCATCCCCGAAGACCTATACACCCCCTTGTTCGCCTTAGCGCGCACGGCAGGCTTGTGCGCCCATCGTCTTGAAGAACTCCAAACAGGCGGACGCATCCTGCGCCCCGCATACAAAAGCGTCGCGGGGCAAAAAGTGTATCAAAAACTCGCCGATCGAACATAACGGCGCACCCAAGCATTTTGGACGCAAGCAATACATAACAAATATTTTGAACGCATGAGGAGGAAGAACAGTTGTATCCCGATTTAATGGACACCATTGGTTTTGTAAAAAGCAAAGATGAGGCGATCGGCACGGCAATGGCGGCGGAGCTCGCCCGCCAGCAACGCAACATCGAATTGATCGCTTCCGAAAATTTGGTTTCGCCCGCGGTGATTGCCGCAATGGGTTCTGTGCTCACGAACAAGTATGCCGAAGGCTATCCCGGCAAACGCTACTATGGCGGCTGTGAGTGCGTGGACGAAGTGGAGCGCATCGCGATCGCCCGTGCTTGTGCGCTTTTCGGCGCGGCACACGCGAACGTGCAGGCGCATTCGGGCGCACAGGCCAACATGGCGGTTTATTCCGCGCTGTTACAGCCCGGGGATGTCGTGATGGGCATGAATCTTGCCCACGGCGGACATCTGAGCCATGGTTCGCCTGTGAATATGAGCGGCAAACTCTATAAGTTCGTGCCATATGGCGTAGATGAAAACGGTTTTTTGGATTATGACGCTTTAGAAGCAATCGCACGTCAAATCAAACCAAAAATGATTGTCGCGGGCGCATCTGCCTACGCGCGTGTGATTGATTTTGCGCGAATCGCCGCCGTCGCGCAGGAAGTCGGCGCAAAATTCATGGTAGATATGGCACATATCGCGGGGCTTGTGGCGGCGGGAGAGCATCCATCCCCCGTGCCATATGCGGATGTCGTCACATCGACGACACACAAAACCCTGCGCGGTCCGCGCGGCGGATTGATTTTGTGCAAACCCGAATATGCGGCCATTATCGACAAATCGATTTTTCCGGGCAATCAGGGCGGTCCGCTCATGCATATCATTGCCGCGAAGGCTGTTTGTTTTGGCGAGGCCTTACAGCCGGCGTTCCTAA
>JAITDE010000019.1 GCA_031282735.1 Oscillospiraceae bacterium
AATTTTAGCGTCACAAAATTATTGGTTCATCACGCTCTCGCATAATGAAACTCAAGTTCATTTCAAGGGTTTTTCTCGCTTCGCACGTCTCTTCCGCTTCGGTCGCTCTCGCTCCCTCCGCTTCCCGCGCTCCGCGAGTTGAATCGTTGTTTAATTTTCAAGGTGCGCGGGGTTGACTGAACTCGGTCGTTCAGACTTCACATATATTACCACACGTTTCGCCGATTGTCAACCCCTTTTTGGAGTTTTTTTTAAACTTTTTTCTTGCGGTGCGTTTTCGTGGCAAATTCCGATTTTCACCGTTCGCAATCCGCAAGCTTGACAAGTCGCGCACATTGCGTTATACTGTAAGCAGATAAATCGCTGTCGGGGGGCAACATGGCGCAAACGCAAAAAAACACCGTCATCACCTGCACGTCCTTGTGCTTGGGTTACGAAAACCATGAGGTTCTTCATGACCTCCATTTTTCACTGCGCGAAGGGGAACACCTTTGTGTTTTGGGCGAAAACGGCGCAGGCAAAAGCACACTCCTGCAAGCTCTGTTGGGATTGAAAAAGCCGTCTTTCGGTGCCATCCGCTATGGACGGGATGTCGCCGCGAATCAAATTGGCTATCTGCCGCAAACGACCGCTACACAAAGCGATTTCCCCGCGCTGGCTGGCGAGATCGCGCGTTCCGCGTTTTTGAACCGCATGGGGTTGCGTCCGTTTTATACGCGGGACGAACGCCGCAAAGCGTTGGACGTGATGGAACAGTTGGGCGTGGCGCAACTCGCGAAACAAAGTTTCCGTGAACTTTCGGGCGGTCAGCAGCGCCGCGTGATGCTCGCGCGGGCGTTGTGCGCAACGACCAAATTGCTCTTGCTGGACGAGCCGACAGCCGGCCTTGACCCCATCGCCGCGCGGGAAGTCGCGCACATTGTGGCGGATTTGCACAACACGCACGGCGTTGCGGTGATTGAAGTGTCGCACAATGTTCACACCGTACTCCGTCAAGCGGATCTAGTGCTTCACTTAAATAAACTGCCGCACGAGAGCGAATCTTTTTTCGGCACGCCTCAGGCGTACATGTCAAGCGAAATCGGCAAACGTTATCTGCGTTTGCCCGGGAGTTATGAGGAATGATCTTTTCCCGCTTTTTTGAAATGCTCAGCGCGTATGATTTTATCCGTTATGCCCTTTTGGTGGGGATTCCCGTCACGTTATGTGCCGCGCTTTTGGGTGTCACGCTGGTATTGCGCCGCTTTTCGATGATCGGCGACGGATTGTCGCACATCGGCTTTGGCGCGCTGTCGGTGGCGGCGGCGGTGCATTGGACTCCCCTGCACGTCGCGATCCCCGCGGTAATCGCTGCGGCGTTCTTTTTGTTGCGCGGCTCGGCGGGCGGGCGCAAATTGCGGGGAGATGCCGCCATCGCTCTGCTTTCGACAAGTTGCCTCGCGATCGGTATGCTCGTCACGCACCTGAGCGGCGGCACCAACTTCGACTTGATGGGCTACATGTTCGGTTCGCTGTTTGCCCTCACGCAAACGGACGTTTGGCTGTCACTCGTCCTTTGCGCGGTGGTTCTGCCCGGATTCTGCTGGTTTTTTCATCGTGTGTTTTCCATTACGTTCGATGTCACGTTCGCCCGCGCGACTGGCTTGCGCACAAACCTATATCAATTCATTCTCGCCGTTTTGACCGCCCTGACCATCGTTTTGGGCATGCGAATGATGGGCACGCTGCTCATTTCGAGCTTGGTGATTTTTCCCACACTCATATCCACGCGTGTTTGCAAAAGCTTTTTCGGCGTCACAATCGGCGCGGCAATCGTCGGCATATTTTGCTTTTTGCTTGGATTCTTTTTATCGACCGTGTCGGAAATACCAATCCCGACGGGTTCGACCATCGTGGTAGTGAATTTTATTTGTTTCGGGATTGCGTCTGTCGTCGGCTGGGTGCGCTCCAAAACCGAAATCCGTCACACGCACTGAACGCGGAAGAAAGGATAGTGAAAGATGCGTCAAATTTTAAGGCATGATCAATGGGGCTTGTTTTTTCTCAACCTCGTCGCGGGTCTGTTCACGTTGCCGTTTTTGTATTGGAACTGTATCCTCATGCGCATTGTCATACGCGTTGCGCACACAACGCCGCTGTTGATTGGCTTGAGCGTGCTCAACGCTTTGGGCGGCGTGTTGCTGTTGATGTTCGCCGCGCTCGGCATTGGAGGCTGTCTTTCGGCAATGCGCAAATTTTTTGAGAGTAAGATCGCGTTTTTGCCTCGCGATATAAAAAACGGTATTTGCGCAACGGCAAAAACATCGCTGTGTGCAGGCTCGTTGCTCGGCATATCGCTGGGATTCATGCGTGCCGGACTGGTCGATATCCATACCCTGATGCCATCGAACACCTGGCGGTGCGCACTGAGCGTGTTGCTGGTTCTGCAATTTTTGATCACCCTGCTTTTGTGCGCACTCGCGGTCGCACAACCAGACGAGACGCAAAAGCATCCATTTTATGCCTTTGCCGCCGCCTCCGCGCTCCTGCGGCAAAACGCGGCGCGCCACACCGGAATGCTCCTTCTTATCGCACTGCCGATGCTCTTTTTCTTCGTCTGGGATTCATCGCTACTCACGGGGATTGGCTTTATACTGATTTTGCTGGCCGGGCTATCGCTCGCCATGCTGGTCTGGACGGCACACGTCAAGCAATCCGCCGTGATTCGGCAAAAAAAATCGCCGCTGCCGCGCATACTGCTCGCCATTGCCGCAACGTGGAGCGCCTATCTGCTCTCCATGCTCCCCGGCGACACTTTGCGGCAAGAAGTCCCGCCAAACGCGACGATCTCGCAAACGATCGGCTTTGTTTTTGATTTGGCGACGCAAAACACCGCGAACGGCACATTGCACGATTTGCTGGTTTCCAGCAGCATTTGGCCGCTTTTGCTCGTTGCGCTGGCTTGCAATATTTGCTGTGTTTTTGCCGTGTATACCTGCGCGTGTTATCGCTTTAAGGGGAGAAAAGCGCTTTTTGTCTTTGCGGTATTGTTCCAACTCCTGCCCCTGCTTGCGGGCTACGCAAATTTGGATCGCCTGCTCGAAAACCTCTCGCTGGCGTTCATACCCGCGCCTGTGATTGTTCTGGTTTGGATTGTGCTCTACACGATCGTCGTCCGTCTGCTTTACCGCTGTTTCGCGCGGCAGCTCCCCGACCTGCAACGGGAATACGACAACTATCCCGGCTTGCGCTTGATCCTTTACTACGCGCTGAAAAGGGCGGGAATCTGGCTTTTGCTGATGTTCGCGCTTGTCACCCTCAACGCGTGGAACGGCTTGCTCGCGCCGTTTCATTCCATGTATACGCTGGGCACGTTTTCAGTAAGCGGCTATGTGTTTGATCGGTTGAGCAACACCGAACGCCTGATTTATGCCGCCGCGTTTGCCGCCGCAATCGCCGTTTTGTTCCTGCTCGGGCAACATATCAAGGGACGCCATTCCGCACTACCTCGGCGGGAGACATTCCAGCAGTTCTAAATTGTTGCCGTAAATCGGATTGCTCGGCTCGCCGGCG
>JAITDE010000023.1 GCA_031282735.1 Oscillospiraceae bacterium
AATTTTAGCGTCACAAAATTATTGGTTCATCACGCTCTCGCATAATGAAACTCAAGTTCATTTCAAGGGTTTTTCTCGCTTCGCACGTCTCTTCCGCTTCGGTCGCTCTCGCTCCCTCCACTTCCCGCGCTCCGCGAGTTGAATCGTTGTTTAATTTTCAAGGTGCGCGGGGTTCAGGACTGGCAATATTCCCCTGCTACAAAAAATCCGCAAAAAAATACACCGTCGCGAGTTTGCTCCAGATGACTTATACCTGTGAACTCTCCGTCACTGGAATCCGTCGCGCCCGAACGCTCAGCTATAATAGCACAGTAATTGCCGTTTGTCAACACTTTTTGCAAAAAAAACAGCAAGTTTTCGCTTCTTTTTTATACCCTGCCGGGTGTCCGATTCTGGGGGCAAGGATTGACCCCCTCCTTGCGGGAGGGGGCTATTGACGGTTGGGGACTAATTACCGCACTCCTGCTTGGGTTACGTTCAAACGCTAGGTTTAGCCAAAATAGCGATCCAGCAATCCTTTGAACGCCCTGCCGTGGCGGGCTTCATCACGCGCCATTTCGTGCACGGTGTCGTGGATAGCATCCAAATTGGCGACCTTCGCGCGTTTTGCGAGATCGACCTTGCCGGCTGTCGCGCCATTTTCGGCGGCGACGCGGGCTTCCAAATTCTCTTTTGTGCTTGCGGAAAGAACCTCGCCCAGCAACTCGGCAAATTTGGCGGCATGTTCCGCCTCTTCCAAAGCCGCTTGCTCGTAATACATGCCGATTTCGGGGAATCCTTCGCGGTGCGCGGCACGTCCCATCGCCAAATACATGCCGACTTCGGTGCACTCACCAACAAAATTGGCGCGCAAATCATCAATGATATCTTGGCTCACGCCACGCGCAACGCCGATTTCGTGTTCTGCCGCCCACGCAAGGGCGTCGGGAACTTGCTCCTTGAATTTTTCGGCGGGAACTTTGCATTGCGGACAGTTGGCGGGCGGCGCATCGCCGATATGGATGTAGCCGCAAACGGTGCAGATGTAGGTTTTCATGGTTTTTTTCCTTTCAATTGTTCAAATTTCTCCTTGATCGCAATCATCGCCGCTTTTGCAGGCGGAACAGATCCCCTCGTAACACAGCAGAACGCGTTGCACATGTCCGTCAAAACCTCTTTGCGCGGTTTCACGCAAGTTTTCCAGCAAAGCACTGTCTAGATGTTCAAAATCTAACACCGCACCGCACCGTGTGCAAACAAAGTGCGGATGCGGGGCGACGGTTGCGTCAAAATGATCCGCGCCGTCGCATGTGATTTTTTGTGCCGCACCCATCTCACAGAGCTGTGCCAAATTGCGGTAGACCGTCGCCAAGCCAATTTGCGGCTGATTTTTTTTAACATCCAAAAAAATCATTTCCGCCGTGGGATGATCGTATCGCGCACAAAGATTTTGCCGGATTGCTTCCCGCTGTTCGCTGTATCTCAGGATTGCCATTGCCGCCTCCAAACGATAACGATTATTGTTATTAATATAATAACACATTTTTTTGATTTGTCAAGACCTTTTTTTAAAAAAACGCAAAAAATTTTTCACGGATTCCGTGCTTTTGATTTTCTTTCAAAAAGAAGAAAAATAACAGAACAATGGCAAACAGACGGACAGTGATGTCCGCCTGTTTGCCAGATGTGGGGGTGTGAAAGAAAAGAAGAAAGCAAATAATCAGCCTGTGCGCGACGATTTTTTTGGCTTTTGCGCAGCGAGCTTCGGGATGACGACGCGGTACTCGATGGCGTCCGGGGTTTCGGTTTTTTCAGATGTGGCAGGTATCCCCGCCTGCCGCATGGTGTCGATTGCGTGATGGATGGTGTTGGCAAACAAGCGCACATCGCGAACAAGGCGAACTGGCTTTGCCGGCATCACTTTTGTTGTAAGCAACGCGTCAATCATGCGATCGGTTTCGCTGACGTTGAGTTGCTTTTTGATTATCATTTCAAGGCACTTTTGCTGTTGCTCAAGCGTTTGGAGACGCAAAAGCGCACGCGCATGCCGCTCCGTCAAACCCTCTCGGCGCATGGTTTCGCGGATTTCGGTCGGCAATTGCAACAACCGCAATTTGTTTGAAAGCGTCGATGGCGCTTTGCCGATGGTTTTTGCCATTTCCTCCTGTGAAATCCCGCAATATTGCATCAGGTTTTTTAACGCCTCCGCTTCCTCAAAAAAGTCGAGATCCTGCCGTTGGAGGTTTTCGACCAACGCGAAGACTGCGGACTGTTCGTCTGTGATGGACGTAACGACGCAGGGCACAACCGAAAACTCCGCAAGCCGCGCCGCGCGCAAACGCCGTTCACCTGTAACAAGTTCATAACCGCCGCTTGGCAATGGGCGAATCGTCAGCGGCTGAATAATCCCGTTTTCACGGATGCTTTGCGCGAGTTCGGCAAGCTCCGCTTCCGCAAAATGGCGGCGAGGCTGGTTCGGATTCGGAAAAATAGAATCCAACGGAACAGACAGCACAACGCCCTGCTGCTTCCTTTTGAGCTGTCCCACCATAAACCCCACTCCCTGTCCTTTTCAATCGTTGGCTGCGGTAGAAACAGCATATCACACAACGGCGAACTTGTCCAGAAAAACTGAGCGCGGTTATTTTAGGTATTTCGCGATTTAAAGTGTCTTGTTGCGGATTGTTCCATAATTTCGCGGATATTCTGACGGACTTTGCGATATTTTTGGAATTAAAACAACGGTGCGCCGCAGTGTTTCGGTTGGACTTTGCAACAAAAACAAGCGTTGCGCCGCTTCACCGCCGCCCAAAATCGCAATTGCCCGCTTCGCTTGACGGATCTCATCTTGCGCCAGCGGACCTTTCAACGCGGCAAACACGCCGCCTTGGCACACAAACGGCATGCACAATTCCGCCAAAACAGGCAACGCGGCGACAGCTCGCGCGGCGACGGCATCAAATTGACCGCGCAGAGCCGGATTGTGCGCGGCATCCTCCGCGCGGGCTTGCACGACATCCGTGCGCAAACCGAGCGCGCGAACAGCTTCCTTTAAGAAATCACACTTTTTTGCCGTCGCCTCCAGCAACGTCACGCGCAAATCGGGGCGGGCAATCGCCAATGGAATGCCCGGAAAACCCGCGCCCGAGCCAACATCCAACAAAGACCCGCCTGCCGCCGGCGCATATGCCGCCAACAGCAAAAGCGAGTCCGCAAAATGTTTAACAGCGGCATCGGCAGGCGCGGTGATCGCCGTCAGATTCATCCGCTCGTTTTTCGCAAGCAACATCTCGTAGTATTGCCGGAATTGCTCCAACGCTTTTGGATTGAGTGTAATGCCGTACGATTGGATTGCTTCGGTCAATATGTGCAGCATGCGTTTCTCCCGTGCGTCCATTCAATTGTTCTGTCTTAGCTATTATAGCACATCTTTTTTTTGTTGTCCATAGGCTTATCGCGGTTCGCTTTTAGGTGCCAACGGCATCAAACCTAACCGCAAAGCGTGTGCCGGATGGTCGAATGCTGTCAACACTGATTTTGGCGTTGTGCAGCGTTGCGCCGTGCTTCACTATCGACAGCCCAAGTCCTGTGCCCGCAACAAGTCCGCGGCTTTTGTCTACGCGGTAGAAGCGCTCAAAAATGCGCTCCCGCTCGTTTTCAGGTATACCTATCCCGGTATCCTCAATGGTCAGGATCACTGCGACGCCTTCGTTTTTCACGCTTACGTCCACCTTACCGTTTTCAGAATTGTACTTTACGGCATTATCCAAAAGATTGAAAACCATTTGATCCAGAACATAGGGAACACCCGCAATTTCGGCGCGCTCCCCGGAGAACGCGATGGAAATATGCTTCGCCGCAGCGGCCTGTTCTATTCGCTCGACCACGTACCGTGTAAGCTCAAATAAATCCACGGTTTCCTTCGCAAGCTCAGAACCGCTTTCGTCCAGTTTGGAAAGCATAATAATATCGTTTACCAATGAAATCATCCTTTGCGACTCCAAATAAATTTTATTGGAAAAGCCCCGCATGTCCTTGGTCTTGACTATCCCGCCGGACATAATTTCCGCATAGCCGGAAATGGACATCAGCGGGGTTTTCAACTCGTGGGAAACACTCGCGGAGAATTCCCGCCGCAGACGCTCCCGATCCTCGTACTCCGTGACATCAAGAATGATTATTGTCGCGCCGACGATTATACTGCCGTCCGCTATCGGATTTATGAACACGCGCAGATGCTTGCCGTTCAATGAGAAAGCGTTTTCACGCGCACTGCCCTCCAGCGCCTCCGCGACAGCGCTCTGGAACGCCGCATCTCGTCTTAACTCCAGTATGCTGTGTCCTCGCATATCCTCGGCGGGAGTGGTTTCCAGCAATTGGTACGCGGTTTTGTTGCAGGTTAAAATCCCGCCGCCGTTATCCAAAACGATCAAACCCTCTTTCATATTGTCCGCAATTGTGCCGAACTCCCGCTTTTTGCGTTCCGCCTCCGCTATCTGCTCGCCGATTATTTTATTCTGTGCCTTAATCCTCGACATGAACGGAGCCAGCTCATCGTATATCCCGCCGGAATCCGGGTTGTTCAGGTCTATTCGGTTGATCGGCTCAAAAATTTTGTTTGAAATCCGTGCGCTGAGCGCCGTGGCTATAACGAACACCACAAGGACTATCAGGAAGGAAACAATAATTGTTCCCGTTAGCGCGGAAAGCACACTGCCGGAACTTGACGCGGCGCGAAGGATACTGCCGTCCGGCATTAAAATCGCGTAGTAGTAGGTTTGGCGCAGCAGCGTACCTGAATAGCGTGTGCTTTCGCCGATCCCGTCGGCTATGGCGGATTGCACCTCGGCGCGGCTGAGATGATTTTCCATATCTGCGGCATCCGCCTGATTGTCGAAGAGAACGACACCATCGGCATCAATAAGGGTAATGCGTTCCCCGCCGCGCATATCGGCAATGCTTTCCAAATACGGTAGTCCGCCGCTTTGCACGCCGCGGCAAACGTACTCGGCGATGTGCGCGGTTTCACTGTGCATGGAATCTGTCAAATACCGACAAACGAATATTTGCATAATCGCGGCAATCAGCACAATTGATATTCCCGCGACCAGGCAAAAAAGGCGTGTGATTCTTTTTTTCATACGTCCTCCGCTTTGTAGCCGACACCGCGAATGGTTGTGATTATGTGCCCCGCGCCGCCCAGCTTGGTTCGAAGTGTCAGAATATGGGTGTCGACCGTGCGGCTTTCGCCCTCAAAATCCGTGCCCCAAACCGACTGCAAGATCTGCTCGCGGGAGAGCGCAAGCCCTTTATTCCGTATCAGGAAAACCAACAAGTCAAACTCCTTATTCGTCAGCGTGACGGGGTTTCCCTCGGCGCTCACCGTGTGCCGTCCGACATCCACGCTTACATCGGCGAGGCTGAATTTTTCCTCTTGTTTTGGCTGAGCGCGGCGAAGCAGGCTTTTCACTCTCGCGATAAGCTCCATCATCCCTGCGGGCTTGGCAAGGTAATCGTCCGCGCCCAAATCCAGACCCGTTACTTTGTCGTATTCGCTACCCTTCGCGGTAAGCATCATCACGGGAATTTGCTTGGTTTCGTTGCGCATGCGCAGTTGTTTCAAGATTGCCAGACCATCGTCGCCGGGCAGCATGATATCTAAAATAATCAAATCGGGCAAACGCTTTTTGCATGCCGCGCGGAAGGCATCCGCGCTTTCAAAGCCCTCCGCCGTGAAACCTGTGCTTTGCATGGTGTAAACGACGAGTTCCCGGATGTTCGCGTCGTCCTCAACGATGTAAATCATTTTGAAGCTCCCCTCGCGCCGCGCGGCCGCACAGCACGCGCTCGGCAATTATTGATGGCGTGGTCGATCGATACGCCCTGTAAAATTAGGAACGCATCAGCCAAACCTCCCTGTAATATAGTCCTCGGCGCGCTTATTGCGCGGATTGCTGAACAACGTTTTCGTATCGTTATACTCTATCATTTCGCCGGAAAAGAACACGGCCGTTTTGTTTGACACGCGCACTGCCTGCTGCATGTTATGGGTAACAATTATAATCGTGTAAATGCTTTGCAGTTCAAACATAAGCTCCTCGATTTTCGCGGTGGAGATAGGGTCCAGCGCGCTGGTAGGTTCGTCCATAAGCAGCACCTCAGGTTCTACCGCGAGCGCTCTGGCGATGCAAAGACGCTGCTGCTGTCCGCCTGAAAGCGCGAGCGCGGATTTTTTCAAACGATCCTTCACCTCGTCCCAGATTGCCGCGTCGCGCAGTGCCTTTTCCACGGTTTCGTCAAGTTGCGCGCGGGAGTGTGCTCCGTGGGTGCGCGGACCGAACGCGATGTTGTCATACACGCTCATAGGGAACGGGTTAGGCTTTTGGAAAACCATTCCAACCCGCTTGCGAAGCAAAGCAAGCTCTATGCCATCATTGATGTTTTTTCCGTCAAGCAGGATTTGACCCTCCGCATAGCTACCCTCTACCAAATCGTTCATGCGGTTAATGCTTTTCAGCAGCGTGGATTTTCCGCAACCGGATGGTCCGATCAACGCGATAATTTCGTGCTCCGGAACATCCATATCGATGTGCTTCAACGCCTGAAACGCGCCGTAATAGACGCTTAAATCTATCAATTCTATTTTACTCATTACGTGCCTCCGGAAATTTTTTTTGCAATCCATCCCGACAGCGTGTTAAGCCCGATAACCACGGCAAGCAAAAAAACCGCCGTGGCGTACGCCTGGTTGACGTACAGCCCTTCACTGGAAAGGTTATACATATGCACCGCAAGGGTGCGCACGGACGAAAACAGTCCGGTTGGCGTTGCGGCTACGGTCCCCGCGGTGAAAATCAACGCCGCCGATTCGCCTACAATTCGCCCGATCGCCAGCACGACACCGGCTAAAATGCCCCGCGTCGCGGCGGGTAAAATGATGGCGAACACAGTGCGAACCTTGCCCGCTCCCAAAGCGAAGCTACCCTCCCGGTAGGATGCGGGAACGCTTTTCAGCGCTTCCTCCGCCGTACGCATTATAAGGGGCAGAACCATTATCGCCAGCGTAAATACGCCCGCAAGCAGAGAAAATCCCCAATTCAAATATACAACGAACATCAGCATACCGAACAGCCCATACACGATAGAGGGGATTCCCGACAGCGTTTCCGCCGCCAGGCGCACCGCCATTACAAGGCGATTGCCGCGCTTTGCGTATTCGTTAAGCCATATCGCGGAGAAAATCCCTATAGGAACCGACAGCAACAGCGTCAGCAGTACAACGATTAAGGTGTTTATAAGCGCGGGCAGCAGGGATGCGTTCACGCTTGTATACACCCATGCGAACAATCCCGGCGACAGGTGGGGAATTCCTTTTACCAGAATGTACGTTACCAAAAACAACACCGCCGCCGCCGTTATTCCCGCGGCGGTGCGGACGACAAACTTAAAAAAAGAAAAGCGCGGACGTTTGCGCGGCTTGGAAAAGCTTCTCATTGCGATACCCTCCTTCGGCTGAGCGAAAAAAGAATGTTGATCAGCAATATAAAAATGAAAAGCACCACCGCCGTAGCGATCAGCGCGTCTCGGTGCAAACCCTCCGCGTAGCCCATTTCCATAACTATATTACCGGTGAGCGTTCTCAGGCCTTTGAACAGTCCCGATGGTATGACAGCCTGATTACCCGCAACCATTATAACGGCCATCGTTTCGCCAACTGCCCGCCCGACACCGAGTATAACGCCCGCCATCATTCCGGATCGAGCGTCCGGCAACACCGCCGTGCGCACGGCGCGTTCGTGCGTTGCCCCCAACGCGACCGCGCCTTCGTAGTAGCTCTCCGGAACCGCCTGTATTGCCGCCTCTGACACGCTTATAATCGTTGGCAGTATCATCACACCTAACAGCAGCGAAGCGGTGAAAAGGCTGTTCCCGCTGCCGCCGAACAGCCACTGCGTCGCGGGAACCAACACCATAAGTCCAAAGAAACCGTAGACAATCGAGGGAATTCCCGCCATAAGCGAAACTGCGCCGGATAGGAACTTATATATGCGCTTGGGGCAGAACTTTGCCAGAAACACCGCCGTCAAAATACCCACTGCGGAGCCGAACGCCGCGGCACACGCCGTTACATACAGACTGCCCAGAATCATTGGAGCAATACCGTATATGCCGCCGGACGGCTTCCATTCCGTACCCGTAAGGAAGCGGAACACGCCTATTTTCGCCATCGCCGGAACTCCGTTCGCAAACAGGAAAACGCAGATCAGAGCAACGGCAACTATGCATATGCAGGCGGACACGAAAAATGTCCGCCGCATAAGAGATTCTTTGTGTTGCCTCAGCCAATCTCTGACCATAAGGTGATTTCCCCTTTGTAGATTCCGCTTACCTGCTCTTTTTTGATATTGCTCAGAGAATTTTCCTTGTTCACGATAACCGCAATGCCGTCGATTGCTATGACCGTGTGGATAAGCCCCTCGGCGATTTCGGAGTCTTTAAGCTCTCGGGATGACATGGCGATTTCATATACGCCGCTGACTGCGGAAGAAAGCCCCGTAGAGGAATCACTGGTTTGAATCTCGACGCTTATGGCGGGGTTGACAAGAGCGTAGGCCTCTTTCAGCTTTTCCATCACGGGCGACACCGAAGACGAACCGCCGATAACCACCTTGCCCGATGCCGTTCCGGTCTTGTACTCGCCCGTGCCTGTCATTTTGACGTAGCCGTTTGCGTCGATGATCTCCTGACCCTGATCGCTGAGAATGTAGTTTATGAAATCCTGAGCCGCGTCGGACAGGGAATTCATATGCGCGATAATGAACGGACGGGAAACCTTGTAATTTCCGTTCGCGACGTTTTCGACGGTGGGGGTAACGCCATCAATTTGCAGAGTCTTTACGGTATCGTTAAGCGAACCCAGTGAGATGTATCCTATGGAATTTTTGTTGCCCGCAACAGAGGTGAGGATTACGGACGTGGTGTTTTTCACCTCCGCGTCAGCCTTTATCGCGTCGCCGCTTTCCCCTTTAAGCTCAAACAGCTCCACGAACGCGCCGCGCGTTCCCGAACCGTCCTCGCGGGTCAGTACCGTGATGGTTTCGTCTTTTTTCGCGGCGCAAGACGCCGCCGACAGCATGAATGTTAGTGCGAACAGTAAACAGCCGATTTTCTTTAGCATTGACAATCCCTCCGAATCATTTTTGTGTAACGGAATTTGTCTTTCCGTATACAACAATCGTATCAGCGAATTGTCAAATTCACATTCGCGCCATTGTAAAGTTTGCGTCAAGTTTTGCAACGCGTTTGCCCGGATTTTACCGCCGCGCACCGCTCTGTGATTATCATATAATATCTTTCTGTTTTTTATATCTACACTATAGCACCGCGCGAAAAAAAACGCAACGGAAAAATAAGAAAAATTCTTGCAAAAAGGAAGATAATATGTTAAAGTTACAGTAGCACATATGTGTAGGAGGTTATCCAATGAGAACACACGCATATCAATTCCCTTGGCAAGACCCCACGATGATTGCGGAAAATAAATTGCCCGGCGCGAATTTGGCGTTGCCTTTCGGGGAGACCGACGCGTTTTCCTACGACGATTCGCCCTATCGCTTGAACCTGAACGGCATTTGGAAATTCCATTGGCAGCAGGGATTGCAAAACGGCGTTGCAAGCGGCTTGCATGCCGTCGAACTTGACGAAACGGATTGGGCGGATATGCCTGTGCCGTCGCTTTGGCAGCTGCAAGGCTTCGGCGCGCCTTTTTATTTGTGTTCCTATTTGAACCGGAACCATGTATCCACGCGAAAGAGCAAGATTCCAACCGTTTATCCCCGAACGAACGAGGCGGGAATTTACCGCCGCACGTTCATCCTGCCGGCTTCTTGGAGCGGGCGCAGGATCACGCTGACATTCGGCGCGGCGAAAATGGCGTTGCAAGTGTATGTGAACGGGATATACGTAGGCTATTCGCAGGGCGCGATGACACCCGCGTCTTTTGATGTTACCCCTTTTTTGCGCGAGAGCGAAAACCAGCTGACCGCCGTCGTTTATCGCTTCAGCACCGCCTATTATTTGGAAGATCAGGACATGTGGAATTTTTCGGGAATCTATCGCGACGTATACCTTACCGCCGAGCCGTTGCTGTCGATCGCCGATTTTTTTGCCGACACAGGGTTGGCGAACGATTTTCGGACAGGCACACTCAAATTGCGCGTTCGGTTGCAAAACGCGGCGGATTTGCCGCAAACCGCGCGTGTGCGTGTGCTTTTGCGCGGCGATCTGATCGACGAAACAGAGGTTCGCGTGGCGCAATCCGAAACCGTACAATTTGACGCTTCGTTCAAAGATATCAAACCGTGGTCAGCCGAATCGCCGCAATTGTATCCATTGGAATTGCAGTTGCTTTGCGGCGATACTTTTTTGTGCAAAAAAGCCATCCGCGTCGGCTTCCGTCGCGTGGATATCGACGGCAATGTGCTCAAAATCAACGGTGCGCGCGTGATTTTAAAGGGAGTTAACCGCCACGACTTCGATCCCGATCACGGTTGGGCCGTGCCGCGCGAGCGCTATTATGAAGATCTCTATTTGATGAAATGCGCGAACATCAACGCCATCCGCACCAGCCATTATCCCGACGACCCGTTCTTTTATGAGCTTTGCGACGAACTCGGATTTTATGTGATGGACGAAGCGGACGTGGAATCGCACGGTGTGCGCCGCAAAAACTGCCCCGGCGACGCCCCCCATTGGCGGCGCGCCACGGAAGATCGCGCCGAACGCATGGTTTTGCGCGACCGGAGTCACGCTTGCGTCTGTTTTTGGTCGTTGGGCAACGAAGCGGGCGACGGCGAAAACTTTATCCACGAACGCAACGCCATTTTGGCGCTGGACACCAGCCGCCCCATACACTACGAAGGCGATTTTACTTACACAAAATCCGACTTCATCAGCCGCATGTATCCGATTGAAAGCCTTGTGCGTTTGCTGCGGCATCAAATCGCCTTCAAGCCGGGGCTGTTCGACAACGTCGCAAACGCGTTGGCGGCGGATAACAAGGCAATTCCACAGGAAACCTATGCCACGCATCCTGTGATGTATTGCGAATATGCGCACGCCATGTGCAACAGCTTGGGCAACTTTTTGGAGTATGTGCGCGATTTTGAGCAATATGATCACATGTGCGGCGGCTTTATTTGGGATTATGTCGACCAATCCATCCGTCAAGTGAAAGACGGACAAATCCGCTGGCTCTACGGCGGCGATTTTGGGGAACGTCCCAGCAGTTACTACTTCTGCGCCAACGGGATCATCGGCGCGGATCGAATACCGCACCCCGCTTATTACGAAGTCAAGCAGGTTTATGCCAACCTTGAAGCCGAAAGCTACGATGAAAAGACGCAGACCTTGCGCGTCAAAAACAAAAATGTTTTCACCGATCTTGCGCAATACGAAATCCGCTGGCGTTTGACCGTGGACGGCATAACGTCCATCGACGGCGTTTTGCCCGACACCAACGCCGCGCCGCAGACCGACGTCAGCATCCATTTGCCCATCGACAGAGCGAACTTGCCCGCGGGCGAGCAGATTTTAACCGTTTCTTTCCATACAAAATCCACGACCGCTTGGGCAAAAATAGGCTATGATGTGCGCTGCGATCAGTTTATACTCACGCCGTGGCAACCCAAAGCAATCCCCGCCGCAGATACCGTGTTGGAATATAAAAAAGCGGGCGGTGTCGTCAAGTTCAAATCGGGGGATTTTTGCGCCGCGTTCGATCACGGGCGTTTGGTGTCGCTGGATTATGGGCAGGGCGAATTGCTCGCGCCGGAGCACGGCAAAAAAATCACGGGACTGCGTCCGAATTTTTACCGTGCGCTGATTGATAACGATATGTCCTACGTCAATTTTGTACCCGCGCTCACCAAATTTTATCCGCTTCAATTGTGGAAACTCACAAGCAAACACATTTGGGCGCAGTTTGTCAGCGTGAAGCGCGTTGACGACAAAACCGTTGCGCTGCGCGTGCGCTGGAACACCGCACCCCATTTGGTCACAGGTGCCGTGACGACCTACACCGTGCACAGCAACGGCGCGATCGACGTGGATCACACCGCTCGCGGATGGTTTTTGCCGATGCTCAAAACGGGCATGCGCATGGGCGTGAGCAAGGAGCTGACCCAAGCCGCATGGTATGGGCGCGGACCACACGAGGCGCACTGCGACCGCAAAACTGGGCAGAAAATCGCGCGGTTCGAAATGCCGACGGCGGAGCTGGAACACCGCTACATGCGCCCACAAGAAAACGGCAACCGCACCGATGTGCGCGAGTTCACCCTGAGCCGCTCCGACGGCTATGGGTTTTGCGTGCGCGCCAAAACGGTGATCGACTGCAACGCGCAACAATATACGCAAGAAAAATTAGACGAGACGAAGCACCTCCATGCACTTGAACCGGACGCGTTTTTTTCGCTGAGCATAGACGGACGCCAGCGCGGTGTGGGCGGCGACATGCCGGGGTGCAGTTATTTGCATGAGCCTTACAAACTGCCTCCGCGCCGTTACAGCTATGGATTCACGATCATGCCATTTTTTGCTGAATCATAAAGTAAAATAGATAAAAAAATAAAAAATATTTTTGGAGGACAATATTATGCAGAAACATTACGAAGCGACTTGGGAATCCATTTGCTCACGCCCCGTGCCATCGTGGTTTGCGGACGCGAAGTTCGGTATTTTTGTACACTGGGGGCTTTATTCCGTGCCGGCCTACACCCGCCGCGATTGGTACGCCGAATGGTATCAAATGCAAATTGAAGAACAAGCAAAACCGGAGGTCTTGCAGTTCCACAACCGTGTTTACGGCGAAACATTCCGCTACGCCGATTTTGCGGGAAAATTCAAAGCGGAACTCTTTGACGCGCAAGCTTGGATTTCGCTTTTTGAACGCGCGGGCGCACGGTATATGAATTTTACATCCAAGCACCATGATGGTTTTTGTATGTATCCGACACAATACGCTTGGAATTGGAACAGCAGCGACGTTGGTCCGCACCGCGATTTTTGCCGAGAACTCCGCGAGGCATGCGAGGGTACGCAGGTTCGTTTTGGATTATATCACTCAATTTATGAATGGTTTCATCCGCTCTATCTGCAATCGCCCGAGCGCTACGCGACCGAACACTTGCTGCCCATGCTCAAAGAATTAATCGAAAACTATCGTCCGCAAACACTCTTCACCGACGGCGAGTGGGATCATCCCAGTGATGTGTGGCATTCCACAGAATTTTTGCAGTGGCTGTTCAACGAATCCTCTGTGCGCGACACGATTGTGGTCAACGATCGCTGGGGGAAAGAAACGCGCGAAATGGGTTTGGGCGGCAATCTGACAACAGAATACGGGTCGCTGGACATCCATCCTGACGACAGCAAGCTGACAAAGGTTTTTGAAGAATGCCGCGGCATCGGCAAATCGTTTGGATTCAACCGCGCCGAAGGGACGGAAGATTACCTTTCCGCCAAAGAACTGATTGAACTGCTGGTTTCGCTTGCCGCGCGCGGCGGAAACTTGCTTCTGAACGTCGGTCCGGCGGGCGACGGCAGAATCCCCGTGATTATGGAGGAACGTCTGCTGCAAATCGGCAAGTGGCTTGCGGTGAACGGCGAGGCGATTTACAACAGCCGTAAATATTGCCAATCTTCACAGGATGGCGTTTGCTACACGCAACGCGCGGGGAACATTTACGTTTTCTTTTCAACATTCCCGTTCGGTGAACTGCCGCTTGCGGACGTCCCGTTTGATCCCGCTTTTTCGCCCGTGCTACTTGGATACAAAGGCGAAGCTTCGCCGGTCAAAATCGCCGATTGCGGCGGAAAAACAAAATTGATATTCGATCCATTCACACCCGACGCGCTCGGCAGCGAACATGTCTATTGCGTCAAAATCGCAAAACATTTTTGAAAAACCAACGAAGAAATTTTTATTTTTGCCGTTAAATTGTGCCATCCCAAGTGGTCGTGGACGCCTTTATCTTTTCCGCATCGTCAAACCAACGAGTGGTGACGACTTTGGTTTCGGTGTAAAATTTGTAGGCGTCCTTGCCCAGGCAATGGGTATCGCCGAAGAAAGATCTTTTGTGACCCGAAAACGGGAACACACCCACCGGCACAGGTATGCCGACATTGATACCAACCATGCCGCCGTCGCTGCGCCGCGCGAACTCGCGGGCATAATAGCCGCTCTGCGTGAAGATCACCGAACCGTTGGCAAACGGATTTTCATTCATCAACGCAAGCCCCTCCTCGAAAGTCTTCACGCGCTTGACGCAGAGAACAGGTCCAAAAATTTCGGTATCGCCGATGTTCATCCCCGGCTTGACGTGATCAAAAATCGTTGGACCGACAAAAAATCCGTTTTCAAATCCCTCCACGACGCAATCGCGCCCGTCCAGCACAAGTTCCGCGCCCTCGGCGATGCCCTCTTCAATGCGCCGTATAATATCCGCCTTGTGCGCCGCGCTGATCACAGGCCCAAGCTCGCTTGTTTTGTCGTATGCCGCGCCGACGCGGCGCGTTTTCGCCTGTTTGACAATCTCCGCCACAAGGGTGTCCGCAATGGATTCCTGCACGACAGCGACGGGCAACGCCATGCATCGTTCACCCGCGCAACCGAACGCCGCGTTGACGATCCCCGCCGCCGTCCGCGCGATCGGTGCGTCTTCCAGCACAAGCGCGTGATTTTTTGCTTCGCAGAGCGCTTGCACCCGTTTGCCCGCGCCCGCCGCTGTGGAATACACATGCAAGCCGACTTTCGTCGATCCCACAAACGTGATCCCCTTGATATCGGGATGCGTCAAAATCATATCAACTTCATGCCGCGTGCAGGTGACGATGTTGAGTACGCCGTCAGGCAATCCCGCTTCTTTATAAAGTTCAACAATCCGCAGTGCCGTGCGCGGCGTGAGCGACGCGGCTTTGATCACCATTGTGTTGCCCGATGCAATACAAACGGGAGCCATCCAGCCCATGGGGATCATCGCGGGGAAATTGAACGGCACGACGCCGGCAAAAACGCCCAGCGGTTCGCGGTAGAGAACTGTGTCAAAGCCCGAGGATGTGTCCATCAGGCTTTCGCCCATCATCAGCGACGGGGCGGCGATGGCAAGTTCCGTGCCCTCTTTGGCTTTGAGCACGTCGCCTTGTGCTTCGTCCCAAGTTTTTCCATTTTCCTGCGCGACGAGGTATGTCAATTCATCCATATGCTCCACAAGCAAATCGCGTAGCTTATAGAGCACCTGTGCGCGCTTGATTGCGGGCGTTTGCGACCACCCGTGGAACGCGGCTTTTGCCGCTTGAATGGCAAATTCCACTTCCTCTTTTGTGCAACACGGCACACGGGCGATCACTTCGCCCGTGCTTGGATTAAACGCATCCGTATAATTTCGCGTTTGCGAGGGCATAAACTGCCCATTGATAAACGGCTGTACAATCATCGGTTCTCTCATTTTGTAAAAATCCTCTTTTCATTAAAAATAGGCGCGCGCCTGCGGCGAGCAGCCGCTTCTTTTCTTGAAATAAAAGAAGCAAAAGAACGTTTTCCCGCTTCGAGCGCCTGTTTTCAACCCGCGCAAATATACATCAGTCTAAAAATGACAGCGCGAAGCGGTTAAAGTCTTTTTGCTTACTTTTTCTTCAGAAAAAGTAAGTCACTTGTGCTGTTCTTGGCCCTCGTTCTCCTTGGGCGTGATCAGCCTCGCGCTGCGCTTGATTTCAACGGTGCTGTATTTTTTTTTGAACGATACCATCGCCCGCACACGCTGTTTGCATTTCGGACACCAAAATTCCGCATTAAAACCGCGGCTTCCAAACCGCCAATCCGTTTGTTGATGCGCCGGCCGCCCGCAGTCACGGCAAATATAAAACAACTGCTTTTTATCCACCAACGGGCTGTTGATATCGCTGATATAGCGCGGTTTATACTCCAACTCCGCCAAAAAATCGGCGTTGCAGGGATGCACATGCGCCTCAAAATCGCTTGCGTCGAAGATGCGCGCAAAGCACTGCGCGGTGTAGCGGCTGTCGTCAAGCGCACGGTGCAAAGCCAATCCATCCGTCGGCAAATCAAGCAGTTCCCCCGCGCTCGCCAAACCCACTTGGCGGCTGGTCGGCAACGCAAGCCGATGCTGAAAATAACGCTGCACATCGCAATAATTTTGGACATAAGACAACGCGTGGTCATTGAGAAAATGCCGCGTGTTCGCAAGCAACACACGCAAATCCGTGTCGCTCCATGTGAGCAAAATATGTGCGCCGCCGCCAATCCAGCCGCGCAAAGCCGCGTGAGCCTTTTGGAACGTTTGCCCATGCGCCAAATCGCCCTCCGTCAACGTTGTGAGTTTGGCGATGTAGGGCGACAAAGAACGTCCAAGCTGAGAGCGCACCAGCACCGAAAATGTATCAATCTCGCAGAGTGAATCGTCAAGCTTCACTGCGCCGATTTCGATGATCTCGTTCAAAAATCCCCGTATTTTCGGGCTGTAAACGGTGTCCCACTCAAGATCCATAATGATATATGTCATAAACACGTCTTCCGATCCAAACTACAGCCCGAACTCACTCTCATAACTCACCAAACTAACATGTTCAATCCCTTGCATGGTTTGCACCTTCGCCATTAGAGCTGTGCTGCTTTCGGTTTGATTGATCTCCAAGGCAAGCTCGCCCGACGTTCCCTGTATGGTTTTGGATTTGATGCGGTATTTTTTCAGGTTTTGAAGCATCCATGTGATATTTTTTTCGTATTCCGTGTTGTAACGCACCACAAGCAAATAAGGCTCGCTGTGCCTTTTGAGAAATTTGCTGATGCCGACATAAAGCGCGCCGATGATCGCCGTGCCAACCACGCCGATGATATACAATCCCGCGCCGCACATGATCCCGTTGGCGATTGCCCAAAACATAAACACAGTGTCAACAGGATCTTTGACCGCCGTGCGGAAACGCACAATCGACAGCGCACCGACCATACCCAGCGATAAAGCCAAATTGGACGTGATCGTCGCAATGACCATCGAGGTGATCATTCCAAGCAATACCAGCGAAAACGCGAAGCTTTTGGAGAAAATCACGCCGCGAAACGTGACGCGGTAAACAAGCAAAATGAGCATCCCTATGGCAAAAGACGATAGCAATGCCAACAACATATCCAACGGACTCAAATTGGCCGTCGAAGTCAACTGATCCAGAACTTTCGACTTGAACAAATCGGAAACTGCCAATGGAAGATAACTCATAAAAGAACCCACTTTCCATAACTTGTATATTCATTTTTGCGTTTGCTGTTTTTTTATTTGTGAATTTGCCGTTTATTGCATCTGCCTGCACAGGCGGAACTTGGAAACCGCAATCGGCGGCGTTGGAACGGCCGAAAGCGCACGGCGAAACGTGTCGGGCAACTTCTCGTTGTATTTGACTTCAAGGATCATGCGATCGCCTGGGAAAACGGGGATCGTCGGGATGTTCGGATTCAAAAAATCCACCGATTGGTTGCCCGAATGCAAGTTGACATCGAACGTAATGCGCACGTCGCGGAAAACAAAGGGAACCCGCGTGTAATCCACAATGACGCATGGACGCAGGATGTGCATTGCCGCTTGATGGTAAAAACGTTGCAAAACGGGATCGTCACAGCCGTACAGAACGCTTGGATTGCCGTTTTGCAGTTCGATCGCTTGCCGCAGTGTCAACCGCGCCGAAAGCTTGCGCGTCATTTTCCCCAGTTTTTGTTTGGATTCCAGCACCAAGAAGCTCGTGTCGCGGTTATAGTATCGAATGCGCCATTTTTCGCGCTTTTCTACTCCGTCGATTTTTTCGTGCAGAGCGATGTTTTGGATATCGTCAAAATAAAGACTACGGATGAAATACGCGCCGTTGCCGGCGTGTTTGTCAAGCGCCGCGATTGCCTCGAGTCTTGGGCGCAAAACCAGCGCGGCGGAAGTGTGGAGCAAATATTTGTTTTCGTAGCGTAACCCCGCCATATCGCACCCCTTCGCTTTTGTTTGTCTGGCTAGTATACACCCCTTGCGTGAAAATCCAATGCAGTATAACAAAAATCTACATAAAATGCAATACGATTATTTTCGAAGATGGCTTTTGTGACATTTCGCCGTTGTTGCGTTCGCAAAAAAAAGAATCGGCCTGCCATACCATCTATATCCCCAAGCGGCTTGCAATCTCATGTGTTTGCATTTCGAGGAGCTTCGAAACGCCCTCCTCCTGCATAGTCACGCCGTAGAGCATGTCCGCTTCTTCCATTGTGCCGCGCCGATGGCTGATGAGGATGAACTGCGTGTTTTTGGTCATTTTGCGCACATAGCGAGCGTAGCGCGTAACATTGACATCATCAAGCGCGGCCTCCACTTCGTCGAACACGCAAAACGGCGCGGGGTTCGCTTTCAGGATCGCGAACAGCAACGCAATCGCGGCAAGCCCTTTTTCGCCGCCCGAAAGCAAATCAATGTTCTGCACGTTTTTGCCGGGCGGTTGGACGCGGATATCGATCGCGCACTCAAGGATATCCTTGGTGTCTTCAAGTTGCAATTGGGCCTGCCCGCCGCCGAAGAGGGCGACAAAGCTTTCGGCAAAATTGCGGTTGATTTTCGTGAATTGCTCCTGAAAACGCGCCGACATTTTTTCCGTTAAATCCGCAATCAGTTTGGTCAGCTCTTCCTTGCTGGATTCCACGTCGCCGATTTGCGTTTTCAAAAAGCCATGCCGCTCCGCGACTTCTTTGTATTCTTCGATCGCATCCACGTTGATGTTGCCTAGCGCACGGATTTTGCCGCTGATTTCGGCAAGTTTTTGCTGTGCCGCGACGGTGTCGTCCAGCGTGAATCCCTGTTCTTCGGCCTCGCGCGGGGTTATCTGATAGTCGTCGAACAACTTTGCGGCGATGGTTTCACGCGCGTTGTCCGCAGCGGCGTAGCGTTCCGCCAAGCGCGCGCATTCGCCGCCGAGACGCTCTTTTTGGGCGGAAAGCAATTTTTCCTCACGGCGTAAAGTCTCGTTTTGCGCGAGCAAATCCTTGCGCGACGCCAAAACAGAATCAACATCGTCTTGCTTTTCCGCAATCTCAGTTCGCAAAAGGCGGATGTTTTCGCGCTTTGCGCCGATCTCGATTGCAATGTGCGCGTTTTGTTCTTGTATGTCTTGCGTCTCCTTCTGCAACCGCTGTTCCTGGCCCGCTTGGGTATGCAAATGGGTTTTGAGAGACGCAAGGATTTCCTCTTTGGCTTCCCTGTCTTTTTCTTGCGTCAATTGCTTCAAACGAAGGGTATTGATGCGTTCGCGCACGAGGTTTTGGCGCGATTGCATGGCTTCGATTCTGCTCTGCGTTGTTGCAAGATGATGTTCGTGCCGCAGTTTTTCCTGCGCCAGCTCTTTCATGCGCGTTTCGCCCGCGGATGTGTCTTCGTCTAATTGCGCCAAACGATCCGCCAGCGCGGTCGCCTCACACAGGAGTTCTTCGTGCGCCCGCATGGCGTCGGCACAGCGTTGATCCAACGCGCCGCACGCGCTTTCTTGACGAATGAGATCCTCCGCCGCGCGAACCAAATCGCCTTGGCATCCGTTTTGGGCGGCGACTGCGGCGGATGCCTCCTCACCCGCTTGTTTTGCAATCAGCGTTTGCGCGTTGATTTTTTCCCGCATAACTGCAAGTTCTTCTTTGAGCCGCGCAATTTCGCTCTGTCTGCTCAAAATACCGGAACCCTGCCCGCGCGATCCGCCCGTGAGTGAACCGCCCGGATTGATCAGTTGACCGTCCAGTGTGACGATCCGCAAGCGGTTTTGGTATTTTTTGCCCATCGCAATCGCGGTATCCATGTTTGAGGCGACGACAGTGCGCCCCAATTGGGCACGGACAATCTCTTTATAAATGGTATCGCATGCCACAAGCGCATCGGCCATCGCGACAAAGCCCTCGCATTTTTGCAGGCCTGTTTCGCGGAACTCTTGGGCACGGATCACTTCTGTGGGTAAAAACGTGGTGCGGCCCGCATTGCTTCGTTGTAAAAAAAGGATGGCGCGTTTGGCATCGTCCTGTGTGCCGCAAACAATATGTTGGAGCGACGCGCCGAGCGCGGTTTCGATTGCGACAGTGTAGTCGGCTTCCACATGGATCAACTGTGCGAGCGATCCGTGCAAACCGCGTAGCGCACCGCGTGCGCTCTCTTTCATCACCGCGCGAACCGCACCTGTGTAGCCCTCCATGTTTTGTTCCAAGTCCTCCAACAAGCGCGCGCGCGTTTGCGATTGTTGCGCCTTGCGCTGAAGCTCTTCCAATAACCCGCGCTGCTCCAAAGCCTTGCGCTGACGGTTTTCGGCGCGCATTTTGTAGCCTGTCATGGCATTGTTGTTTGCGTCCACGCGCTGTTGACAGGCGGCAAACGCCTCCCGTGCGGCGACGCGTTCGGTCTCCAACGCTTCAATTTGCGCCGAGCTGCTCTGCTGTGCGCTTTCGAGCTGCGCAATCCGTGCGGTCAGTTCCGCGGCGGTCGATCCTGCCGCGCTGGCCTCCATTTGCTGATGCGCGATCCGCTGCGCGGCGATCGAAAGCTGTTCGGCGGTTGCTTCGCTCTCTTTTTGCAAAGCGGCATATTGCGTTTGCAAATTGGCTTCTTCCGTCTGTGCCGTTTCGATCGCCTTGGACGATTCCGCAATCGCAAGGCGCAACACTTCAGCTTCCTGCGATGCCTGCGTCATTTGCGCTTCGATTTGTTGCTGTGTATCCGCCGCGTGGGAGGCATCCCGCGCCAAACGTTCCATGGCGGCATTGTTATGTTGGATGGTGTTTTCGCACACGGCAATATCACTCTGCGTTTCCATGCATTGGGTTTCGAGCGCACTCATCTGCCGGCGCAGTTCCTCCGCTTGTTCGTCAAAATCCTGCGCCTGTGCCTCTTGCTCTTGCAATTGCGTTTCGATTTGCTCCAGCGATTGCTCCGCAAGCGCGTATTCGGTCTTTGCCTTTGTGATTTTGTGATCCAACTCGCGCAGTGTATGTATTGATTGGTCGATTTGCCACAACGCAAGCCCGATTTCGAGCGTTTTGCGTTGCGCGGAAAGCTCCAAAAATTGCTCCGCTTTTTCTTTTTGACGGCGCAATGGTTCCACACGCGATTCCAGTTCCAGCAGAATATCACGCAAACGGAGCAGATTTTCCTCCGCTTGCGCCAATTTTTGAATCGCGCTCTGCCGACGGTAACGGGATTGCGAAATGCCCGCCGCCTCTTCCAGCATGTCGCGCCTTTGTTCCGAACGCGCGGCAATCAGTTCGCCGATGCGTCCCTGACCCACCAAGGAATATCCGTCGCGTCCAAGTCCCGTATCCATGAACAGCTCATGCACGTCGCGCAAGCGGCAGGTTTTGCCGTTGATTTTATATTCGCTTTCGCCCGAACGGTAAAGCCGCCTTGTCACCGACACCTCGTCGCTGTCGGCATTGTTCAATCCGCGGTCTTTGTTGTCCAGATGCAACGTCACCTCGGCAACGCCCAACGACCGCCGCTGTTCCGTGCCGCTGAAAATGACGTCCTCCATTTTCGCGCCGCGCAGGTTTTTGGTGGATTGTTCCCCCAGCACCCATCGAATTGCATCGGACACGTTGCTTTTGCCGGATCCGTTTGGACCGACGACGCAAGTGATGCCACAGCCGAACTCCAGCCGTGTTTTATCGGGGAAAGATTTAAAGCCATGTAATTCAAGCGCGGTCAGTCGCATATCGTTCTCCGTTAAGATTTTTTGATTTGATTGCTTTTCACTCGGCTCTATATTGTATCATTTTTTTTTCAAAAAAGCAAGCGGTAGAAAAGTTGACGCAAAAAATTCCGTGCAAGCAATCGTCGTAATCGAAGAAAAATCGAAAAACAGCTTGCATTTTTCCGCGTTTTGTGCTACACTGGTGTAGATCAATCGCGGGTGTAGTTTAGTGGCAGAATCCTAGCTTCCCAAGCTAGTCGTGTGGGTTCGATTCCCATCACCCGCTCCAAAGAAGAACTTCCCGGCGGAAGCAATCAGCCAGATAAAGTATTTCATCTTCACAGGGAATCGACTGCAAGAAGCGGGAAAGAAGAAATCTGAATCCGAACGACGGAGGAAACAAAAGAGATAAAAAGATTTTGAAAACATATGGCGGCGCGGTTGATTTTACTGACAAGGAAACAATCTTCCCTCTCTTCCCTTTAATTGCCTTTGTACGCGGGATGGAAATGTCCCAATTTGTGTTCTGAAATACGCGGGACGACCGAAAGGATGGTTTGCGTATGATCTTTTGACTTGACATTGGCAGCAAACAAATTCGATTTTTGCTCACAAATTGATTTGGGGAGGCTGAAAGTGTTATGAAAAAATTACTCGCAATCGTATTGGCATGTATCCTACTCGTTTCGGGCGCGGGCGTCGGCGTTTCGGCGGAGTCTGGTTCTGACGAGGGATATGACGAAGAACTCCTTGAGGAAGTCTGGAATTACATGTACACGGCGCGCAGCATACTCACTGGCGGCACTTATACTTTTAAATACACCGACCGGCAGTCCAGCACTACAAGCGAGAGCGTTTGGATCTTTGACATAGGGAACAATCGGCGGCTGTGGGAATTTAAAACGTATAGTTTCTTTGATCTCAGAGCAATTGATAAGTTGCATGTTTTGCCGAACATCATGTCTTCGCTACTCGGTGAAAGATTCCGCGCGATCGACATCGCGGGCAAACGATTCGGCGTGCTTCCCGACCGATCGGTTTACAGCGACGACGCGTCACGCGTTTGGCCGCTTTCGTTCCGTGGTTACTACACGAACTTCAGCGGTGTCAATTTTGTGGTCAACGAATTGGGTATTACAGACATCACAAAAACAGATGACATCCTCACAATCTCCCTCTCTGGTACTTTCTATAACGACGGCTACAACAGGTGGTATGAGTTCACCGATGGTGTTTGGACCGGATACAAAGTAACTGCTGTCGACGGAACAATCATACGTGACATGACAATCCACTTGCTCACCACCGAAGTGGACGCGAGTTATTTCAGCACCGAAGGGATGACAGAACTCAAGTTGTTTGGCGGGATTAATACACTGCTCAATGCTCTGCTATATTTGTTTTTCCCTATTCTTATATTTGCCTTTTGATTAGCAACAAACCACACAACGTCGCCTGCGGATGGTAGCGTTGTGTGTTTATGCTATTTTACATAGAACGATAGATATGACGCGTGAGCAAAAGTCTTGATGATTTTCAAGCTTCCGCGCTGAATCTTGTTTTCGGTCCCACAATAAAAATTTTCATAATTTTCCACAAAAACAGTTGACAAACAAGCCCCCCCCCGTGTTATAATGCCACTAGAAGCGCAAGTGTTATGCGCGAATAGATGAAAGGTGGGGTTAGATGAAAAACAGGAAGAGGATACAGCGCATCGCAACCACTTTGGTTTTCGCAATGGCAATTGGATTATTTGGATTCGTGGGGTCTGGGGCTGGGTGTAACGAGGATACAAGCGCACCAGGAGTTTATATCATACCAGATTGGCCATACGATCTTGCGGATTCAGGCGGACACGTGGACTATGATTCCAATCAATCCAAGTACGATGATTACGTGAAAAGCGGCGTCAAAGTCTGGAACGCCCACAGAGCAGGCACATTCCGACCAGATGACCTTTCTGTCGTCGGCGATGTTCGTATCACGGATGTGAACAAACCTGGAAACGGTTGGACTGGTGCCACAAATTTGACTTTGGGAGCGATTCAGCTGAATTCCGCATATTTGGACGACAGTAGTAGCTACAGTACCAACAACATCAAGCACACAGTTTACCACGAACTTGGTCATACGCTCGGATTGGATGAAAACAATAGCGGTGCCAGCACGAGCATTATGCGGCAGGGTAAACTTACAAACATAACGCTTTCCGCAGATGACAAGGCATCCTTTGACGCTGCTGCGACGAGATATTGAGGAGGGTGATTTTTTGAACATTCAATCAATGAAAAAAAACAAAAAGGCAATGTGGATTGCCGTTGCTGGCGCAGTTGTGTTTCTTGAAACCTTGGTGACTTGGATTTAGATGCCTGGTCT
>JAITDE010000065.1 GCA_031282735.1 Oscillospiraceae bacterium
GCTTCTAGTATAGCACATTTGTGCGCAAAAGTCAAGCGGTTTTATATTATTTCTAAGCGGTTTAGTAATATAATCAAATCGCCGGGTTGTCGCTGGTGAACACATTACCCCAAATCCAACTCATTCGGCAGACCTCCATCCAAAACACATCCGTTAAATCTCGAAAACCGCGCAAGGCATTTTTCAACCGCTTTTGTGGTCGCTTTTGTAGGCTTTACATCGTCCTCATACCAGATGTTTTTCACGGTTAGTGTCCTTGCTTTCTTATCGACAATCGGCTCAATGCGTCCGACAAACCGCTCACCGAATAAGATCGGCAGCACATAGTGACCGTACTTGCGCTTAACGACAGGCGTGTAAATCTCCCAAGTGTACTCAAAGCCGAAAATCGCCTTGATAACCTTTCTGTCCCACATAAACGGGTCAAGCGGAGCGATAAATTCGCAGCGGAGCGGGAAGTCGTGGTTCTCCTGCGCCTGCTCCATAATCGGCATATCCTCAGCGCGGAAATATAACGTATCCTTGATGCCCTCGATTTTCACGTCGCAGATTCTGCCCTCATCAAGCAACAAAGCAAAAACCTTGCTACGTGTTTCCGCCGTCATGCGCGGGAGCGCGTCGGACGGACGACACCACAGCATTCCCACAGCACCGATGTATCGTGCAACACGCCATTTCAAATGTTCGAAGTCATCGTGGTGCGGATCGGGCGCGGAAAGAATTTCGCTCGGGATATACCGCTCCGTTAAGTCGTAATATTTACGCGCACCATCTTTGTGGTGGATAACAAGCTCGCCTATGCCGTAAAGCTGTTCCAGCACCGAAGCCGAGAGGTTCTTGCCGCTACTCCAAACAACGTAAGCGCGCCATTTGAAGTCGCTTTCGAGCTTTATATCGTCGGGACTGACCACGCCTTTCTCACGAATTATAGCGAGAGCCTGTTCCATGAGTTCTTGCATTTCTGGGTGTTCTGCCGCTCTGCGGCGCGGCCAGTCGCGGCTGCGCGAGAAATATATCCAGTCATCGCGGTGAATAATGGCGGTGTTTTTGTCGGGGTAGTCCAGCAGTAGCCTATCCTCATACAGTAGCTTATACAGCGTTTCTTTGGTGAACCCTTTGACGCGGGATTGCAACGTCAATTCTGCATTGCGTCCGCAAATGTCAATGGGGTCGTACTGTATACACCCTGTTTGGCGGACGTAATTCAACACGCCTTGCTTGCCGATTAATTTATAATCGCCGAGCAGTCCGTGCTTGAGAAGCATAAACTGCCGCGCTTCGCGGTTTGTGATGGTTATCATATGGATTACCTCCTTCACTTTGTTAAAAATCGTTTGTTCGTGCTGTGAAACAGCATCAACGCGTGTTCTCAACCTCCATCACCAAGGTAGTTTTTCCCATTTGTTCACAGTTCCACCACGCTTCGCTTTCCCATTGTTTTAAAAGATTCATCGTGAGTCACGATAACGACTGTTTTTCCGTTAGCGTTCAGTTCATCCAGCAAACGCATGACCAGTTCGGCATTGACCTTGTCCAGTGAACCAGTCGGTTCATCTGCCAGCACAACGTCGCATTTTTTCAGGAAAAGTCGCGCCAGCGCAATTCTTTGCTGTTCTCCGCCAGAGAGCGTGTGCACTTTCGCATCCTTTTTGTCCAACAAACCGACTTTCTCAAGCACCTCGTCTACATCGGACTCGGAACGAGCGTTTTCTTTAACAATTTTTAAATTGTAAAGCACCGTTTTGTTTTCGATCAAAGCAAAATTTTGGAACAAAAAACCAACTTTTGCAGTCCAGTATTCTCTTCGGGCTTTTTCGTTTTCAAGCGCAACACCATCCACAAGGAGTTCTCCGCTGTCAAACGACTCCAGCATTCCAATGATATTTAGCAGTGTTGTTTTTCCTTTACCGCTTGCACCGGAAATAATAACAAAATCTCCGTCGTTGATTGTCAACGAGAAATCGCGAAAAATTTCCCGTTCGCCAAAAGTCTTGTTCAAATGACGAATTTCAATCATAGCGCACCGCCCTTCAAAATTTTTATGATGCTTGTTTGTTCGGTTTTGTATGCGAATAAAAGAATGACCGCGAGATCCATGGATAAAAACAATATGCCAACAAGGAGAACATAAACAGTACCGCCTGTGCGGAAAACGATGCTGGCGATAGATGCCAAGACGATACCAAGCGCCGAAGAAAAAGCCGAGCTTGTCAAGAGCCGCCTTTGGCGTTCCAAAAAACCGTATCCATGCACTTTTTTTAGTGCCAGTTCTACTGCGTTCACACTGTATTCCAATCGTGTTGCCACAAAAGAAATGAGCAGATTCAGAAGTAAAAAAAGTCCGCTTACGATGAATGTAATGTACATTGCCTTTTGCAAAACAGCGAGCCGATATGCATATTGGTCACCGACATTGACGGCAAACGCCTGCACGTCATAACCACCCGGATTGTTTTTTTCAAAGAATGCTTTGAGTTCAGTTTTGCTCATATTATACATGGTAAATTTGATATTAGATCCGATATTGTCATCTCCAGTGTTTATACGCGGAAACAGGGATTCGTCAATGTTGACAAAGATAATGATCGGGCTTTCATAATACATTACCTCGAAGTCCCTCCCGCTTGCAAGCGCGATGAGTTTGGGGGCGTTTTCATAATAGAGAGTTTCTGCGCCATCCGTGTATCCGCCATCCCAGTCCATCAAGTAATTTACGGTGTTCTGCAACGCTTCGGAAGTTGATTGCGTAAGCTTTCCTTCATATTTTTTTGCCGGAAGCAAAAGAAATACGCGGTTTTGTTCCAGCTTGGAAAACGAAATATCAGGAAGAACAGACTGCAAGTATGCACTTGCGTTTTGATTGTAAGCTACCAAATCGCTTCCAAAAATGCTTTTGTCGGCAACGTGAGCCATCAGCATAGCGTCAGCCTGCTTAAAATATTGACTATAGACCGAATAATTTGTGTCCAGCGTCAGACGCTCAATGGGTGAAAAGGATCCATTATTACCGTCGTAGCGTGATTCATCATCCGAAACATACTGGGCGTAGAGTTGATTGTAGCTTGCGTATTTGTCCCAAAATGGCTTTTGGCTCCAAAATGAAACAGACTGCGCGATTAGCACACAGTTTGCCCCCACAAGCAACATTGCCAGCGCGGAAGACACGTGCTTCGCTATCAATGTGCTGCGCAGCAAGATCGTCTGTTGCGTGTTGCCTTTGAAAGTGGCCTGCAGATTCAACCGAAACAGTCGAGCCCAGACGAAACAATCAACAACGACCATCACAACTATAGCAAAGATCGAAAACTGCTGTTCAAAATCAGTGTTGGTGAAGTGCGGCAAAACAAGCCGGACGACCCCATAGCAAGTCAATAGAACAAAGGTATCAATCGCCGCATTTTGCATGGCAACGCGCAGAGGATTGACCCCAATTGAAAGCAAAACAGCAAATTCTTTTTGCTTTAAAGAGTATTCAAACAATGAAAGCAAAAGGAAAACAACCGCAACAGCCAACCACAGGCATAAGATAGACGTGGCATCGTCGCTGGGGTTATAACCGTCGTGCGGTAATCCGCCGCCGTATTTCTCCATCAAATCCATCTTGAACTGAAAAATGTCGGCGTCATTGCCAAGCAAAAGATACTCACCGGTGAGCAATTCATCCGCAGACTCTGTAAAAGCTTTTGTTGCAACAATTGTTTTTCCGAAAAACACGCTTCGGTATTCCCCTACCTCCACACCGCAGAGGGATTTGACATCGGCAGCGATAGAGGCATCGGAGCAATACAGCGTTATATTTTCCTTCGCCAGACCGTTATGTTCATGTTGCACAGTAAAAAAACGGATATTATTTTTTGTTGCGATTTTTAACAGATCATCGGTCATCTCTGCACCGTTCACCTTGAAGGGCAACGCAAAGGTCGTGCAGTCAAATGTATATTCAAAATGGGACAGGTAATCTTGAAACAGATCTCCGGTAAGGATTGACGCAATTAGAATCAAGACGACGGTGACCGTCAATTTAATGGACTTCATAAGCATACACCTTCCGGTTGAAAATAGTGAAAACTGTGAAAAATGGCATATATAGGAAACCTCAAACGCAAGGCGGTGAGGATGAAAAGTGCTAAAAAAGCCTCAACCCGGTGAGGATCAAGGCTTTTCGGTGGTGATCCATCCGCGACTCGAACGCGGGACACCCTGATTAAAAGTCAGGTGCTCTGCCAACTGAGCTAATGGATCCTTTTCACTTAGAGTATTATACAGGCTTTTTTTCGATATGTCAAGGGTTTTTTTGCAAGAATTCATTTTTACTACAACGTCAGCATCGTTTTTTCCAAGCCCGCCACCCTCAACTCAAAATCATGATTTTGTCTCGCGCCGCGTGAGGTGAACGACGCAAGCGACGTTTGCATCGCGATTTCCGGCGTGTTGTTGTGATCGCTCAGATGCGCCAGATAAAAGCGCGTCGTGCCATTCTCCAACAGGTAGGGCAAAAAGGCGGCGCAAGCATCATTGGATAAATGCCCCTCGTCGGACAAAATACGCCTTTTCAAAAACATGGGATACGGTCCTGTTTTGAGCATGTGCACATCGTGGTTCGACTCAAGCATCACAAGATCACATCCAAGCAGTGCGTCTTTGGTCTCCTCCGTCAGGATTCCCGTGTCGGTCGCCACGGCGATTGCATGCCCATCCACCGCGTCAAAACGGTAACCGCACGGTTCGTCCACATCGTGCGAAGTCGCAAAATTGCGCACATAAAGCCCGTTGACCTCAATCCCGTCGGCGGGCAGAACGGCGAGCCGTGCCTGTGTTGGGCAATGGTTACCGGATTGCAACGCATTCAACGTGCCGTATGTAGCATAAATTGGAATACCATGCGTGTCCGCGAAAACGGCCAGCCCTTTCACGTGGTCGCTGTGTTCATGCGTCAAGAAAATCGCCCCGATCGCGCTCGGCAGAACACCGATGCCATTGAGAGCCGCTTTCAATTGCTTTGCGCTCACGCCTACATCAACCAAAACACCGCCGCCGGACGTGCCGACAAAGCAACAATTGCCTTTACTGGATGAAAACAATGGACAAAAACGAGACATAAAACTCCTGTGATTTGATTTTGGATTTTATAATTCAACTGATATTGGACACGTTGGTTCTGATATCGCTGATTGACTGCCTGCGGATATCCGCGCCCAACGGGATCAATTTTCCAACGATGTCTTCATAGCCGCGATCGATATAATCAATATCCGTCAATTCCGTAACGCCCTGCGCCGAAAGTCCGGCGATCACCATCGCCGCGCCCGCACGCAAATCATAGGCTTTCACCGGTGCGCCGCGCAAAAAACGGACACCCTCCACAATGGCGACTTTGCCGTCCACCTTGATGTCCGCGCCCATGTGCGTCAATTGCTCCATGTAGCGGAATCTGTTTTCAAAAATGCCCTCCGAAATAATGCTTGTGCCGTCGGCGGCGGCAAGCAGGGCGGCAAATTGCGGTTGCATGTCGGTCGGGAATCCGGGATGCGGCATCGTTTTGATCTTGCATCGCTGCAACCTGTTTGGCGCGGCGACAAAGATGCTGTCGTCGTATTCCTTCACCATCACGCCGCATTCCAGCAACTTTGCGGTGATCGACTCCATGTGCTTTGGGATCACATTGCGCACGAACACCTCGCCGTGCGTCGCGGCGGCGGCGACCATATAAGTGCCGGCCTCAATTTGGTCGGGGATTGTCGTATATTCACAACCGTGCAAGTCATTCACGCCGTGGATTTTGATGATATCAGTGCCGGCTCCTCGGATATCCGCGCCCATCGAGTTCAAAAAGTTCGCCAAATCCACCACATGAGGCTCTTTTGCGGCGTTTTCAATGATTGTCACGCCGCGCGCGCGCACGGCCGCAAGCATCACATTGATTGTCGCTCCGACTGAGACGACATCAAAATAGACAGGTCCGCCCGTTACCTGTTCGGTGCGCATCGATATAATCGCGTTTTCCTCAAACGTCACGGTCGCGCCGAGCAATTCAAAGCCGCGAATATGCTGGTCGATGGGGCGTACGCCAAAATCGCAGCCGCCCGGCATGGCGACGCGGGCATGACCGAACCGCCCGAACAGTGCGCCCAAAAGATAATAGGATGCCCTGAAATGTTTTGTCAATTCGTGCGGCACTTCGCCCGAGTTGAAATAACGCGTGTTGATTTCCACCGCGTTTTTGCCCACGCGGCGCACATTCGCGCCCAACTGGTGCAAAATATGCAACATAATCGAAACATCGCTAATGTTCGGGATATTATCAATACGGCAAGTGTCTTTCGCTAGGATCGTAGCGGAAAGCAAAGCAAGCACGGCGTTTTTTGCGCCGCCTATCTCAACTTCACCACGCAACGGAATCCCGCCGTTGACGACTATTTTCTCCAATTATGAATCAACTCCTGTCGTGAGGGGGCACGAACGTCTGATCTACGCTTATTATATCACGATATGCGCAAAACGGCAAGTATTTTTTGCCCCCAAGTGGTTACATTTGTGTTACAATGCGGCTGACTCGTGTAGTATAACCAACAAAAGCGGAATAACGTTATCAAGGAAAATTTTTCATGCGATCTCAGGGTTTATCCAAAAAATAACTGCGGTAGTGCGCGAACGCGCTCGGCATGGCGTAGTCTTTCACAAGCAATGCGGCATCAACCCAACAGAGGGATTTTTGATTCGGCTGTTCCCGCAAAGTGAGCGCGGTTCCCGTCATATGCCACTCCAAATGTGTAAAAATATGCTTCGCCTCGCCGCATGGCACGATCGTTCGGCATGTTTCGGGTTTCACGCCGAGCGACGCCAAAAAAGCTTCCGAGTCGTCCGTCGTGTTGGGGAATTCCCACAATCCGGCCAGCAATCCGCTGTTCGGGCGCTTGCGCAACGCGACTTTGTCTTCAAATAACAGCAGGAAAACGCGGCGTTCTTCAATGCGGCGCGTCTTTTTGGGCGATTTGACGGGGAGTTGCCCGACGGCGTTTTGCGCGAAAGCCAAACAATAATCGGCAACCGGGCATGTTCGGCACAACGGTGCGCCGTTGGGCAGGCAGACGCACGCGCCAAAATCCATAAGAGCTTGATTGAAATCACCCGCGTTTTGCGCGGGCATAACGTTTTGCAGATGGTCCGTGAGCAATTGCTTTGTTTGCGGCAAGGCAATGTCGGCATAATCAGCTTCAAGCCGCGCCATCACACGCAGAACGTTGCCGTCAACGGCGGGAACGCGCAAACCGTAAGCGATTGACGCAATCGCGCCCGCCGTATACGCGCCAACGCCCGGCAAACGGAGCAAATCGGACACTTTGCGGGGAATTTCACCGCCGAAATCCGTCACAATCATCTGCGCGGCGCGTTGCAGATTTTTCGCGCGGCGATAATAGCCAAGCCCCTCCCAGAGTTTGTAAAGCGCGTTTTCTTCACAATCCGCAAGCGCGGCGACAGTCGGCAAGCACCGCAAAAACCGCGTGTAGGCGGTCAAAACAGCCTCCACACGCGTCTGCTGCAGCATGGTTTCGGACACCAGCGTATGGTACGCCGACACATCCCGCCGCCAAGGCAAATCCCGCTTATGATGCGCAAACCAATCCAATAATGCTCGTGTGCAATCATTTGTCATGCACGTAGTATACTACATCTAAATTGATTTTGCAAGTGCTGTTTTGGCGGTATCGTCTGAATCCTGATCACATTTCGCGCACTTGGGATTTATCCAGCGCGATCTGTTCCGCCAAATCGCCCATGGACGCAAACGCGCGTTCGGGGCGCAGGAAGCGGAGCAGCCGCACGGGGATGCTTTGCCCGTATAAATCACCCGTATAGCCCAAAATATGCGTTTCGCTGCGCAGCTCGTCGTTCGCGAAGCTTGGGCGGCGCCCTATGTTCGTAACGGCGGCATGCCATGCGCCGTCCACCAGCGCGGCGGCGGCATAGACACCGAAACGCGGCACAATGTATCCGTGCGGAAACAACTGGTTGATGGTCGGCGCGCCGAGCGTCCGCCCGATGCGGTCTCCCTCCACCACGGGGAAAGCGTAGGAAAAAGCTTCGCCGAGCATGGCGGACGCGCTTTGCATATCGCCGTTTTGAATGGCGGCGCGAATGCGTGACGCGCTGATCGCCTCATTTTGATAGGTAATTTTTGGAACGATCGTGTATGGAATGGCCTCGTTTTCGCACAGCGTCGCGAGTAGCGCGGCGTCGCCGAAAGCATCCGCGCCGAAGCGATAGTCGTAGCCCGCGGCGATTGCGCCCGCGTGCAGCTCGGCGCGGAGGATATCTTTGAAAAAAACTTCCGCCCCTACGGACCGAATGCTTGCAAAATCAATCTCGCGCAGATGGAATCCCAATTCGCGCAGCATGCGGTTTCGCGTATCGTTTTGCAGCAACCGCGCGGGTGCCTGCCCCGTGATGACCGCTTGCGGGTGTTCCGAAAACAAGAGTGCCATTGGCTGCAAGCCGTGCCGCCGTGCGAGCGACAGCGCCGCGCCGAGCACTTTCCGATGCCCCAAATGCAGACCGTCGAACGTGCCCAAGGCGATGGCGTTATTCATGTGTGATCCTCTTCTGTTCAAAATGTCACTATGCACACAAATCAACCCGACTTTTTCGCCTCTTCTTTTTTGCCGCTTTCGTTTGTATTGATGGAATTGCGGAAAATAACAAAGCGATAAAAGAGGAACTCCGTCACGCCGTTGATCAGCAGTGTGCCAACCAACGTGGCGTATTGCACCCATTCCAAATCGGGATACATACCCGTGATTTTGTTGCCCCACCAGGTGGAAATCGGTGTAAACACGCAGTAATAGCCAAACACCTTGAGCATGGCAATCGGCACGTTGGCGATGCTTTTGAACGTGAATTTGCGGTTGAACGTGAAGTTCCAAATCACAGACAGCACAAGGGCGATGAGGTAACTGGGTCCGTATTTGCGATCGCTGTCGCGAAACACGCCCGTTTCGGTGAGAATGGTGAACGTGATGCCTTGGATCAGACCTGCCGACGCGGCAAACAAAAAGTACTTCACGGTTTGGATGAGGGTTTGCTTTTTGGTGAGTTTGACGGGCGGTGTGTTTGGCATGTGGCGCTCCTTTGTTGTATATATTGTGCAAGATGATGTGTTTTTCATGGATTTCCTCGGAAATGGAAATATCGTCAAGTCAATTTTTCGTTTGTGTTTCCACAATGCTACCCCCCGCAAATTGTGCGCGAAGTTTCGGTTTTTCGATTTTTCCCGTCGCGTTGCGGAGCACAGGGGCAAAAATAATCTTGCGCGGCCGCTTGTAGCGCGGCAAATCCAAACAAAACGCGTTGATTTCCTCTTCGGTACACGTTAGCCCCGGCTTGATTTCGATAATCGCCGCCGCAATTTCGCCCAAACGATATTCCGCCAAGCCGATCACGGCGACATCCTTGATTTTTGGATGCGCCCGCAAAAAGTCTTCAATCTGCACGGGATAAAGATTTTCGCCGCCCGTAATGATCACATCCTTTTTGCGATCGACCAGATAGATGAAGCCGTCTTCATCCTCCCGCGCCATGTCGCCCGTGTGCAGCCAGCCGTCGTGCAAAGCCGCCCGCGACGCCGCTTCGTCTTTGTAGTATTCTTTCATCACGCCGCGCCCTTTAACGGCGAGTTCGCCGACTTCGCCGCATGGCAGTGTTTCACCGTTTTCGTTCACGATTTTTGTTCGCCAGCCGAAGCCCGCCGTGCCGATTGCGCCGACTTTGCGGATGTTTTCCATTCCCAAATGCACACAACCGGGTCCGATGGATTCCGAAAGTCCGTAGTTCGTGTCGTAGGCGTGATTCGGAAAAACGGCTTTCCAGCGTTTGATCAAACTGGGCGGAACGGGCTGCGCGCCAATGTGCATCAGCCGCCAATTGTCAAGCTCATAATCGGCAAGCCGCAATTCGCCCGCTTCGAGGGCATCCAAAATATCCTGTGCCCAAGGGACGAGCAACCACACGACCGTCGCGCCCTCCCATGCGGCGGTCTCCAAAATCCAGCGCGATTGTGTGCCGCGCAGAAGAATTCCCCTGCCGCCGACCATCAAACTGCCGAACCAGTGCATTTTTGCCCCCGTGTGATAGAGCGGCGGAATACACAAAAAAACGTCGCTGTGCGTCTGCTTGTGGTGCGCTTGCTCCACTTCGCACGCAAAAACAAGGGCTTTGTGGCTGTGCAAAATGGCTTTTGGAAAACCCGTCGTGCCCGACGAAAAATAAATTGCCGCGTCGTCTTCGTCATAGAGCGGGATGATCGGCGGCTTTTTGGAGACCTTTGCCGCCTGCGTTTGGAACGACGACGCAAACGCGGGGCGTTCCCACTGTTCGCCCAAAAAATATTGTGTAATCCCATCCGTTTTGTCCTGAATCGCCGCCATGCGATCCACAAATTCAGGGCCGAAAATCAGCGTCGTCACATCCGCCAAATTGAGGCAATAGGCGATTTCATCTGAGGAATACCGAAAATTCATGGGCACGACAATCGCGCCCGCTTTGAGTATACCAAAATAAATAGGCAGCCATTCGATGCAGTTCATGAGCAGGATCGCAACTTTTTCACCGCGCCGAACGCCCTGCCGCAGCAACAAATGCGCGCACTGGTTGGCTTGTTCGTCGAACGTGTGCCATGTGATTGTTTTGCGGTAGCCCGAGTGAAAATCATGCTCAGCAAGCGTCAATTCCCGCCAATCGGTTTGCGTGCTTGTTTCTTCGCGCAGTGCGGGATTGACTTCCACCAACGCAATTTCGTCGCCGTAGTGCGCCGCGTTGCGGGATAAAAATTCAGTGATTGGCACGATGGGTTCTCCTTTTGATAGATGATGATCATTGTTTTGCGTGTTTGCCGCAATCTGTGCGCGGGTTTCTT